>NZ_SISL01000060.1:0-20560 GCF_004307965.1 Verrucosispora sp. SN26_14.1
AATAGACTGGGTCAGTCGTCCGAGCCGGGCCTCGACGCCGCTGGCGGGTGGGGCCTGTCGGGCGAGGGCGAGACTGCGCCCGGCCTCGGTGTCGGTGCCGGTGGCGACCACGACGGCGACGCCACGTCCGGCGGCGATGGTGGTGCCCTCGTAGAGCATCGACCGGCGGTCGGCGACGGCGGCGGCCACCACCGGCTGGTCGGTCTTGGCGACCGGCAGCGACTCACCGGTCAGCGAGGACTCGTCGGTCTCCAGCCCGACGCTGTCCAGCACCCGGCAGTCGGCGGGTACGGCGTCGCCGGATTCGAGCACGATCACGTCGCCCGCCACGAGGTCCTCGGCCGGGATCACCCGGTCCGTGCCGTCGCGGCGGACCCGGGCGGTGACGGCCGCGCGGGACAGCAGCGCGGCCAACGACTTCTCGGTGTTGCGCTGGTGCACGGCGCCGACCAGCGCGGACGCACCGACCACGCCACCGACCAGGGCGGCGTCGACGAGCGAACCGAAACTGGCGGAGAGGACCGCCCCGGCGGCGAGCACCGGCGTGAGCGGGTTGGCCAGCTCGTCGACGAAGGCCCGCAGCAGCCCGCCGGGACCGGAGGTCTCGCCCGGCCCGGCGGCGCGTCGACGCTCGGCCTCGGTGTCGGTCAGTCCGCCGCGTTCGCTTCGGAGCTGGTCGAGGACGGTCGGCACCGGCATCAGGTGCCAGGCGGTGAGCGCCGGGGCCGTCGACTCGGTGCGGGCGGAGAGGCGGCCGGCGCGCCACATGCCGTGCGCGAAGGCCAGTGCCGCCGCCCCGTTGACCGAGGCGAGACTGCGGCCGGGCAGCAGCGCGGGGTCGGCGGTGAAGGCCGCGAGTGCGCCGAGCCCGCTGCCGGCCAGCCCGATGCGCATGTTCTGGCTGGTCATCCGGCGGGCCACCCCGGCTGCCTCGATGATCAGTGCGACCGATCGCAGGTCGGTGCCGACCAGCAGGTGTGCTCCCCAGGGCGGGGTGGCTTCCGGGTCGGCGACGCCCAGGCCGCAGTCGGCTGCGGCGAGCGCCGCGCGGTCGCCGGAGACGAGCATCACCACCGCTCCCTCGCGTTGCAGGGTGCGGATCGATTCGGCCAGCCGGTCGTCGCCGGGCAGGATCGCGTCGGCGGAGGCGTACCGTTCGGTGTCGTCACCGGCCACCACGAGCCGCAGGCCGGCCTGTCGGGTGACGGCGGGCAGGGCGTCGACGCCGGGCGCGGGTTCCGGTTCCACCCTCAGTACGGACGCGAGGGTGTCGCCGTGGGCCAGCCCGAGCAGGGTGCCGCCGCGTTCGCGGAGTCGGCGGCTGTCGTCGGTGTCTCCGGGATCGTGGACGTCGATGCGGTCGAGCGGGCCGAGTCGCCATCCGTCGAGTCGGCGTACGTCGGTCGGGGCGGTCGGTGTGAACAGGGCGAACGCCCGTGCCGCTACCTGGGAGGTGTCGGCGCCGGGCAGCGGGGCCAGGTCGGCCAGGACACCCCGGTCGGAGCCGAGCACCCGGGCGTCGAGGACCAGCGTGTCGATCCGGTCGAGTTCGCGCAGCACGCTGCGGTCCATCGCGATGACGCCCCGCCTGGCGAGGATGCGGCCGAGTTGGGCGGCGTACCCCTCGCGACCGCTGCCGGGTGCCTTGGGTAGCGCGGAGAGCCCCAGCGCGGCGGCGCGTTTCGGACCGACGACGGGTGTGGCGGCGGCGAAGGCCGCCGCGCCGGTGCCGAGCATCCGGGTGACGTACCGCTCCGGGGCGCCGTCCGGTTTCGGGCAGGGACGTTCGCCGACGGGTGAGCGGGCCACCGCCCGGTCCGGCTCTCCAGTGAGGCGGGGTTCGGCCTTCTCCCAGGCGTGCAGTTGGGCGAGCCCTTCGCCCCACTGCACGATGCGTTGGGCGCCGTCCAGCACGATGCCGGTCCAGCCGCCGGTGAGGCCCTGCACCACCGCTTCGGCGAGCGGGAAGATGACCTCGGCCCGGGGGTCGCGGCGCAGGCCGAAACCGGCGAGGGCGTGCAGCTTCGGGTGCAGGTCGATGGCACTGAGCAGGCCGGACACCTCGGCGGGCACCGGTGTCACGGGCAGGATCCGGGTGGCCGCGGAGATGGTCAGGCCGAGCGCGTCGGAGGCGAGCGCCCCGAGGGTACGGGCGGTACGCGGTCCTTCCTCGGGCGGGTGCGGGGGCGGGATCTCCGGGTCGGGCTCGTGCGGGCAGGTGCGTTCGACGCGGGCGACGGCGGCGATCAGGTGGCGTACCTTCGGCCCGGGTGTGTCGACGGCGACGACCACCCGTCCGGAGGGGGCGTTGACCCGGGCCCAGAGCACGCCGGGCATCCGTTCCAGGGCCGCCTCGACCTGCCGGGCCAGCGTGTCGCCGCCGTCCTGGCAGACGCCGTGCACCTCGATGTGGTGGCGTCCCGGCCGGGACCACACCCGACGGCTGGACAGCCCGACGGCCCGGGCCAGCCGGGTGGCGGCGGCACCGACGCTACGTGAGGCGTCGCCCACCAGCGGCGGTACGGACACGGGTCGCCGCATCTAGCCTCCTACCGGTCGGGCCCGGCGGCCTGGCTTCCCGGCGAGGCGTCCCTTATGCCCGTCGGGGCGGGGAAGTTTCTCGGCTCGGCGGGCATGGACGGCCTCGGCGGTGGAATCCGGGGTGGGTGTCGTCGTCCAGGGGGAGGCCGAGATGAGTGCGTTGACACGTGAACTCAGCGGGACGGAGGAGACGCTGCGGGCGTTCACCCACCGGGTGGAGATCCCGTGGCTCGGCATGGTGGCCGTACCACCGCCGGACAAGCTCGCCTACTACGCGGGAATCGGCGTGCTCACCGCGCTCCAGGTGATCGAGTGGCCGCTGGCGCTGGTGATCACCGCCGGGCACCTGCTTGCTGATCAGCACCTGTCAGGGCTGGCGAAGGGCATCGGGGAGGCACTGGAGTCGGCCTGACGGTAAGCGGCGTCACCCTTGACCTGAACCTGGGTCTAGGTCGCATGCTCACCGACATGCCCATCGTGTCGCTCCGGCGTTCCGTCGGTGTCCCGGCCTGCCATGAGGACGTCCGGTGACCGCCATCGCCTCGACGCCGGATGTGACCCCGGCTTCAGCTTCGGCGACGGTGGAGACGATCTTCGCCGCTCGGCTGCGGGCGATGACGGTGGGCAGCGTGGCGCTGGTCTCGTTGCTGGCCTTCGAGGCGCTGGCGGTGGGCACCGCCATGCCGACCGTGGCCCGTGCCCTGGACGGCCTGGCCCTGTACGGGATCGCCTTCGGCGGCCCGTTCGCGGCGGGCGTGGTGGCCATGGTGATCTCCGGCATCTGGTGCGATGCGCGGGGACCGCGCCTGCCGATGTGGTCCGGTCTCGGCGGCTTCGTCGTCGGGCTGCTGCTCGCCGGGAGCGCGATCACGATGGGCACGCTGGTGGTGGGCCGGATCGTGCAGGGGTTCGGCTCCGGTCTGCTGTCGGTCGCGTTGTACGTGATCGTCGCGAAGGCGTACCCGGAGCACCTGCACCGGCGGATCTTCGCCGCGTTCGCCGCCGCGTGGGTGGTGCCGTCGCTGGTGGGGCCGTTGCTGGCGGGCCTGGTGGTGGAGTACGTCGGCTGGCGGTGGGTCTTCCTGGCGGTGCCGGTGGTGGCGGTGCCGGCGGTGCTGCTGGTCCATCCCGGCCTGCGGTCGATCGGCGCGGGCCCGTCGACCAAAGCGGGCCCGTCACCGGACGGGCCGGTTACCGGCGTCGACGGGCCGGTGCGGTCGCCGCGCGACGCGTTCGGTCCGCTGAGGCGGATCGGCTGGGCGTGCGGGGCGGGGGTGAGCGCCGCACTGCTGCACATCGGGGGTCAGCAGCGCGGCGTCACCGCCGTGGCGTTGGTCGGGTCGGCCATGGTCGGTCTGCTGGTCTGCGCTCCGCGACTGCTGCCCGGCGGATTCCTCCGGGCCGGACGGGGCCTACCCACCGTGGTCGGCCTGCGCGGGTTGGCCTCCGGCGCGTTCGTCGGCGCGGAGGTGGTGATCCCGCTGATGCTGTCCCGCGAACGCGGATTCTCGCCCACCGCAGCCGGCCTGGTGCTGACCACCGGGGCGGTCGCGTGGTCGTTCGGGTCGTGGCTACAGGGCCGGGTCCGCGCGCCCCGCAGCCGGGCCACCCTGCCGAGAGCCGGGCTGACCTGCATCACCCTCGGTGTCGCGGTGGTGGGCCTCACGGTGCTGCCCGCCGTGCCGGTCGGGGTGGGCGTGTGCGGCTGGGCGGTGGCCGGGATCGGCATGGGCCTGCTGTATCCGTCGCTGTCGGTGCTGACCCTGGAGTTGTCGGCCCCGGGCGAGCAGGGACGCAACAGTTCGTCGTTGCAGTTGTGCGACTCGCTCGCCGCAGCCGCCGTGCTGGCGCTGACGGGCGCGGTGCTGGCGGCGGGCGCGGCACCCGGCCCGGGCAGTTACGCGGTGACCCTCGCGGCGGCAGCCGGGTTGGCGCTGGTCGGCGCGCTGCTCGCCGGTCGGGTCGTGCCCGGCGTACGGGTCGCGGCGGCCTGAGCCCGGCGGGTGTGCGCATCCGCCGAATCCGAGGTGCGGGGCGGAGGCAGCCGGGAGGATGGGCACGCGATGAACTTCCTGACTCTCCTACCGCTGGCCGTGGTCATGGTCGCCGGGACCCAGTTGGTGGCGGCGGTCTTCTTCGCCTCCTCCGACCGGCCCCGGGCCGCGTCGCTGGGCTACCTGGCCGGCGCGGCCATCGTGGTGTGCGGCGGTACGACCCTGGCCTGGCTGGTCACCCGCCTGTTCCGGATCAGCCTCGACACCGGGGACGGCCGGTTCGAACGGGTCGTCGACTGGATCGTCCTGGCGCTGTTGGCCGTCCTGGCGGTGGTGGTGTTCCTGCGCCGGCACTCCGGGCCGCCCGCCTGGATGGGTCGGCTCCAACACGCCACTCCCCGGTACGCGCTCCGCGTCGGCCTGCTGCTCTTCCTCGCCATGCCGGCCGACGACCTGACCATGCTCACGGTCGGTGCCAGCGCAGCCCGGCAGGGCCTGCCGTGGTGGCACCTGCTGCCGTTCATGCTGCTCACCCTCACCCTGCTGGAGTTGCCGCTGCTGGCGTTGCTGCTGCTCGGCCGTCGGGCGGCAGCGGTGCTGCCCCGGATCCGGGACTGGGCCGACAGCCACGCCTGGCTGGTCAGCGAGGCGGTGATCGCCTTCTTCGTCGTACTCACCGTGCTGGATCTGATCCGGTGAGGTGGCCCACAGCTGTCACGTCGCGCCGGTCTCGACCCGTCGTCCCGGTAGTCGACGAAGGAGGCTGAGATGCGGGTACTGGTCACCGGAGCGGGCGGCCGGCTCGGCGGGGCGGTGCTGCCCCGGCTGGTCGCCGAGGGGTTCCAGGTGCGGGCCACCAGCCGGCGGGCGCGTACCGGATCGGGTGTCGAATGGGTGGTGGCGGACCTGGCGACCGGCGAGGGCGTCGCGGCGGCGGTGGCCGGGGTGGACGCGATCCTGCACCTGGCGTCCTCGCCGACCCGGCGTACCCACGAGATCGACGTGCGGGGCACCGGCCGGTTGGTCGCCGCAGCGGCCGGTGCGGGCGTGGCCCACCTGGTCTACATATCGATCGTGGGCGTGGACCGGGTGCCCTACGCGTACTACCGACACAAGCTCGCCGCCGAGCAGGTGGTGGCCGCCGGTGGGGTGCCGTGGACGGTGCTGCGGGCCACCCAGTTCCCGCAGTTTCTCGACGAGCTGCTGCAGATGTCCAGCAAGCTCGGCCCGGTGATCGCCGACCGGGCCGTGGTGGCCCAGCCGGTCGATCCGGGTGAGGTGGCGGAAAAGCTGATCGAGCTGCTGCGCGCCGGTCCGCGCGACGGCATCGTGGAGTACGGCGGCCCCGAGGTGCTGCGGTTCGACGACGCGGTACGCACCTGGCGGCAGGCGCGGAACTCCCGCCGCCCGATGCTGCCGGTGCGTTTTCCCGGCCGCCTCGGTCGCGAGCTGCGCGACGGTGGACTGGTCACCGAGGCCCGCCCGACCGGTCGTCGCACCTGGGCGGAGTACCTGGCCGACACGTACGGGGGAACGGCGACAAGATGACAGTCGCTCTCGTTCGCGTTCGTCCTACCGTCGGCTCATGCTCACGTTCGTCGTCACCTGTCTCCTGTACGTCTGCGGCTTCGTCTTCCTCTACGGGGTGATCCGGCTCGCTGTCCGGCACGCACTGGAGGACATCGAGGCACGCCGCGTGCAGGCGGAGCGGGCGGAGGAGATGGCCGTCGCCCGGGACCGGGCGTTGCTCCAGGAGCACGGTTTCCTGACCAACGGCTGACCGGCGACGGGACCGGCGTGTCCTGTTGCCGGTCGCTCCACGGCTGGCCGGGGCCCTCGGTGACCAGCGCACGCGTCGCGGGTGCGACGATCGCTTCCGTGATGGGAACGTTGCGCACCGAGCCCGCCCGTAATCGCCCCGACCTGCTGGCCGCACCGGTCGCCGACGCGCTGGCGCAGTGGCCCGCCGACGCGCCGGTGGACGTCGACGCGGTGCTGGTCGCGCCGATCGACGCCGAGCTCGCCGACACCGCCGCATTCTGCGCCGCGTACCAGGTGGGGCTCGACGAATCGGCCAACTGCGTGGTGGTCGCCGGCAAGCGGGAGGGCGTCGTCCGGTACGCGGCCTGCGTGGTGCTGGCCACCACCCGGGCCGACGTGAACGGCGTGGCCCGACGTGCGCTCGACGTCCGCAAGGCGAGCTTCGCCCCGATGGCCGACGCGGTCGAGTCGACCGGCATGGAGTACGGCGGCATCACCCCGATCGGGTTGCCGCCGGAGTGGCCGATCCTGGTCGACGCCCGGGTGGTGGCCGCACCGTACGTGATCATCGGATCGGGTGTGCGGCACAGCAAGATCGCCCTACCGGGCTCGGCGCTGGCCGTGTTGCCCGGTGCGCGAGTGGTGGAGGACCTGGCCAGGCTGGCCTGATCCTCGATCGACGTCGATGTGGTTGCACGTGAAACATCGCCGCCGCCAATGGATCAGGAGCCGGCGGCCTCACGTTCCGCGACCTCGCTGAGGGCGGCGAGCAGGGTGGCCGGGTCCTGGGCGCCGGAGACGGCGTACTTCCCGGCGAACACGAAGGTCGGCACGCTGGTGATGCCGAGCTGCCGCGCCTCGGTCAGCTCCTCGTCGAGCGCGGGGACGCCCTCGTCGGAGTCGAGGAAACGGCGGGCTTCCGCGCCGTCCAGCCCGACACCGGTGGCGATCTCGGCGAGCGCCGCCCGGTCGCCGATGTCCACGCCGTCGGTGAAGTGGGCCTTGTGCAGAGCGTTCACCGTCTCGGTGCCGCGACCCCGCTCGGACGCCCAGTCGATCAGTCGGTGCGCCTCGAACGTGTTGGCCGCGATCGCCCGCGAGAAGTTCAGCTCCAACCCGACGCTCGCACCGATCTCGGTGACCTGGGCGGCCATCTGCTGGGCCTGCTCCGGGCCGCCGAACTTGGCGGCCAGCGCGTCGAGCAGCGGCACCGGCGCGGTCACCGGGGACGGGTCGAGTTGGAAGGGGCGATGCCGGACGGTGACCTCACCGTCGTACGAGGCGAGGGCCTCCTCCAGGCGACGCAGGCCGATCCAGCACCAGGGACAGACCACGTCGGCGTAGATGTCGATCTCCATGACCGGAGACAACCCGCCGGTACGCCGATCTGTTCCCGTACCTGCCGATGGAGTGATCCGGCCCGCTCCCGGACCTGCCGTGGGAGCAGGGCAGGTCAGCCGACCTGCTCGCGGACCTGCCGCTTGAGTCGGGCGAGGATGGCGTTGCCGCCGCGTACGCGCAGCGGGCTGATCGCCTGCGCCAGACCCATCCGCTGGTACAGGTCGTCCGGGACGGCGAGCACCTGCTCCGGGCTCGCACCGGCCAGCCCCTCGGCGAGGATGCCGGCGAACGCGCGGGTGGTGGGCGCCTCCGGCGGGCAGTCGAACAGGGTGCGCACGGTGCCCTCGGGCGTCACCTCGGCGCGGAGGAAGAACGACGTCTGGCACTCCGGCACCTGCTCCATGCCCTCGTGCCCGGTCTGGTCGGCGGGCAGCGGCGGCACCGCGTCGGAGTACTCCAGCAGCATCTCCAGCACCACGTCACGGGGTGCGGAGGCGAACTCGTCGACGATCTCCGCCAGCTTGCTCGGCATCTCGGGCATCCCGCCAGGCTACCGGCGCCAGGCGCGGCACTGCGGTCGCGCCCACGGTCGTGGCCGCGGGTGCGCGGTCGGTGGTCGCGGTCGGCGGTCGCAGTGCGCGGGAGGAGATCGCGCACGGTCGCGGAGGGCGTGTCGTGCGCGGTGCGCCCCGGGTGCGCCGCCGTGCCTGGCGTGCCGGGTGTGCCGGGTGCGCCTGGTGCGCCGGGCCTGCCGGGTGCGCCGGGTGTTAGCAGGGGACCCCTTCTCTACCGCAGGCGTTAATAAGGTGCCCTTCCTTACACCTGTCGCTTTCTGACACCTGTCACACCTGGGGGGCCTGTTCGCTGATCTCGCTGAGGGCGGAGGTGGGGTCGAGCTGCATCGCCAGGTCGCCGAGGGAGACGATGCCGACCAGTTTGCGTTCGTGGTCGCAGACGAGGATGCGGCGGATACCGCGCTCGCGCATCAGTGCGGCTGCCTTCGTGGCGGTGCAGAACTGCTCGATCATCACCACCTCGCGGGTGAGGATCGCGCCGATGGTGGTGGTCGTCGCGCTGGCGTTCTCCGCCACCGCGCGGACCACGATGTCCCGGTCGGTCAGGATGCCGGCCAGTTCGGCACCGTCGGTCACCACCACGTCGCCGATGTCGGCGTCCCGCATCACCCGGGCGGCCTCGTCCAGTGTGGTCTCCGCCGACAGGTAGATCACCTGTTTGGTCATCACGTCGACGACCCGATACTCGGTCATGAGAGCCTCCAGAACACCTTCTGCCGATCGGGATGCGTTACCCGGTTACGTGACTGCTACACCACGTTCCGGCCTACCTCCTCAACGAGACGCTCGGTCAGGTCGCCTACCAGGATCTCGGCACGTTCCCCGGTGGACCGGTCACGGAGTTCGACGTACCCGTCGGCCAGGCGGCGGCCGACCACGACGGTGCGCGGGATGCCGATCAGCTCGGCGTCGGTGAACTTCACCCCGGCGGAGACTCCCGCCCGGTCGTCCACCAGCACCCGCAGACCGGCGGCGGCGAGTCGGGTGCCGAGGTCGAGCGCCGCCTCGACCTGCGGACCCTTGCCGGCCGCCACCAGGTGTACGTCGCAGGGGGCGATCGCCGCCGGCCAGACCAGTCCCCGGTCGTCGTGGTGCTGCTCGGCGATCGCGGCCACCGCCCGGGACACCCCGATGCCGTAGCAGCCCATGGTGGGGCGTACCGGCTTGCCCTGCGGTCCGAGGACGTCGACCGTGAAGGCGTCGGTGTAGCGGCGGCCGAGTTGGAAGATGTGTCCGATCTCGATGCCCCGACGCATGGTCAGGCTTCCGCCGACGCAGGCGGGGCAGGGGTCGCCGGGGCGTACGTCGGCGGCTTCGACGGTGCCGTTCGGGGTGAAGTCGCGGCCACAGACCACGTTCGTGGCGTGCCGCCCCGGCTCGTTCGCCCCGGTCAGCCAGGCGGTGCCCGGCGCCACCCGGGGGTCGACCAGATAGCGGATGCCGAGTTTGTCGAAGACCTGCGGCCCGATGTAGCCGCGGACCAGGTCGGGCCGCTCGTCCCAGGCGTCGAAGACGTCCACGGTGGCCGGTGCCAGCACCGCGGCGAGCCGTTTGAGGTCGACCTCGCGGTCACCGGGCACGCCGATGACGAGCAGTTCGGTCTCGTGAACGCCGGGTCGGCGTACGGTCAGCACGACGTTCTTGAGGGTGTCGGCGGCGGTCCAGTCGTCGCGTCCGGCGAGTCGACGGTCGTTGGCCAGCGCGACCAGGCTGGCGATGGTGGGCGTCTCCGGGGTGTCGTGCACCTCGACGGGCGGCCGGGCCAGCGGGTCACCGGCCGCCGGGGCGGGCGTGGTCACCGCCTCGGTGTTCGCCGCGTAGTGGCAGTCCGTGCAGCCCACGAACGTGTCCTCGCCGACGGGCGCGATGGCCAGGAACTCCTCCGAGGCGGAACCGCCCATCGCTCCCGACGTCGCGTGCACCACCGTGTACTCCAGGCCCAGCCGGTCGAAGACCCGCCGGTACGCGTCCCGGTGCCGGTCGTACGCCGCGCGCAGCCCCGCCTCGTCCAGGTCGAAGGAGTACGCGTCCTTCATCAGGAATTCGCGTCCGCGCAGCAGTCCGGCACGGGGCCGGGCCTCGTCGCGGAACTTGGTCTGGATCTGGAACAACGTGACCGGGAAGTCGCGGTAGGAGGTGAACAGGTCCTTCACCAGCAGCGCGGCCAACTCCTCGTGGGTGGGGGCGAGCAGGTGCTCGGCACCACGGCGGTCGGCCAGCGTGAAGATGTCGTCGCCGTACTCGGTCCACCGTCCGCTGGTGCGGTACGGCTCGGCCGGCAGCAGCGCCGGGAAGTGCACCTCCTGGTCACCGATCGCGGCCATCTCGGCCCGGACGATCTCGGCGACCCGGTCCAGCACCAGCTTGCCCAGCGGCAGCCAGGTGTACCCGCCGGGGGCGGCTCGGCGCAGGTAACCAGCGCGCAGCAGCAACCGGTGACTCGGCACCTCCGCGTCGGCCGGGTCCTCGCGCAGCGTCCGGATCAGCGTGGTCGACATGCGCAGCAGCATGGCCGCAGCGTACGACCCGGGGTGCCCGACGGCGATCCGATTAGGCGTGGCCAGGGTCGTCGAGCCCGGCGCGATGGGCGATGACGGCCAACGCGGTGCGGTCCCGGGCGTCCAGCTTGGCCAGCAGGCGACTGACGTACGTGCGGGCGGTGGCCGGGCTGATGAACAGCGCCCGGCCGATCTCGTCGTTGGACTCGCCCAGCCCGACCCGGGCCAGCACGGCCCGTTCCCGCTCGGTGAGCACGGCCAGTCGAGGGTCCGGCGGCGGCAGCCGGGGAACGGCGGCGAGCTGTTCCATCACCCGGCGGGTGACGGTGGGCGACAGCAGGTTCCCACCGGCTGCGGCGGTGTGCACGGCTCGCCGCAGGTCGTCCGAGCCGGTGTCCTTGAGCAGGTACCCGGCGGCACCGAGCCGGACCGCCTCGACGATGTCCTCGTCGTCGTCGAAGGTGGTGAGGATCAGCACGCGCGTCCCGGTCAGCGTCTCGTCGGCGCGGATCGCGGCGGTGGCGGCCAACCCGTCCAGGATCGGCATCCGGATGTCCATCAGCACCACGTCCGGCCGCAACCGGCGGGCCAGGTGCAGGCCGGTGCGGCCGTCGGCGGCCTCCCCGACGACGCTGATCCGCGCGTCGGACTCCAGCAGCGTGCGGATCCCGGCCCGGACCAGGTCCTGGTCGTCGACCACGAGCACGGTCGTCACGTCGTACCCGCCCACGGCAGTTCGGCCCGTACGGCGAAACCGGTGGGCTGGTGCTCGGCGGTGAGTGAGCCGCCGAGGCTCTGGGCCCGCTCCCGCATCCCGGCGATGCCGTGCCCGCTGTCCGCCGCGCGGTCGGTGCTCCGCCGGTCCGCGCCGGAGTCGGTGACCGACACCGTCACCTGCCGGTCGTCCTGCGCGACGTGGATCTCCACCCGGCTGCCCGCCGAGTGCCGGACCACGTTGGTGACCGCCTCCTGGACGATCCGGTATGCGGCGGCCTCCACCGGCGCCGGCAGCGCGGAGTGCAGGTCGACCCGCACGTCGACGTCGAACCCGGCGGCACCGGCCGCCCCGGCCACCGCGTCGAGGTGCGCCAGCGACACGACCGTGCGGGCCGGGTCGTCGTCCCGACGGAGAAGGGCCACGGTCCGCCGCAGGTCGTCCATGCTCCGGCGGGCGGTGGCGCGGATCAGCTCCAGGGCCGACCTGGTGGCCTCCTCGTCGCGGCCCAGCGCCTCCCGGGCGACGTCGGCGTGCAGCGCGATCACCGAGGTGGTGTGGCCGAGCGAGTCGTGCAGGTCCCGGGCGATCGCGAGCCGCTCACCCTGCACCCGGGCGTCCGCCTCCTGCCGGTAGCGCTCCCCGGTCAGCTCGGCGATCCGTCGCGCGTCGGCCTGCGCGGCCCGCCGGGACCGGAGGCTGTCGCCGAGCGCGATTGCCGCACCCATCAGCAGTACGTGACCGGCCAGCTCGTAGCCGACGACGAAGGAGAAGTTCTGCCCCTCGGCGAGACGGACGACCACGGACACGACGACCACCACCACGGCACCGGTGATCGAGGCGGCGAGGCGGCCCTGCTCGGCGGCGGAGAAGAGGGCGGCGGCGACCGGCACGGCCAGACCGACCGCCGGGTAGCCGGCGGCGTAGTAGGCGAACAGGCCGAGCACCGTGACGGCGAGCACCACCACCGGGTAGCGGCGGCGGGCCAGCATCAGCGCGCCGAGACCCACCGCCCACAGGTAGGCGATCCGGTCCGGCTCCTGCCGCCCACCCTCGTTGGCGGTGATGACCACCGAGACGACGGCGGTGACGCCCACGCCGAGCAGGACGTCGGTGAGCCAGGGCCGGACCCGGCGTACCGCAGACTGGCTCGGCTGACCGCTCACCGGCCCAGCGTACGGCGCGGACGGGGTGCTCCGGAGTCGTCGCGGGGCGACGTCCGGGGTCGCCTCCCGACGTACCGCGATCGGGTCCGCGTGCGGATGGCAGGCGACCCGGCTGTCCCTAGCGTTGCCGGCATGACCGCTACCTCGTCGCACCGCTCCCTGCTCGGTCTGCCGCTGCTCGCCCTGTTCGGGTTGGCCCTGCTCGGCCTGCCCAGGGTGGTGTTGCACGACCTGGGCCTGGTGCACGAGCGCACCTTCGTCAACCTGCTGCTGGTGGTCGTACCGCCGGTCGTCTGGATCACGGTGGCGCTGGTCCGGCGGGTACCCAACCCGTTCCTGACCCTGCTCGCGGTCGGTCTCTGCTACGGCGTCCTGCTGGCGGTCACCCACCAGATCCTCTGGGACGTCGCCTTCGACGAACCGCCGACGCTCGGCGGCAACCTCACCGACCTGGCACCGGGAGTACAGACGGTCGTCGTCCGGTTCTTCGCCACCATCAGCAGCGTCTTCACCGGGGTCATCGTGGGCGTGGTGACCGGTCTCGTCGCCTGGGCGCTGAGCCGGGTACGTCCCTGACCGGTGCGGATCGGCGGATCTCCACACCGGGCCCGTCGCCGGTGACGGTCTGGGCGAGGATGGGGGCATGATGCGGGCGCCGGGCGGACTGTTGCTGGATTTCGGGGGCGTGCTGGCGGACGCGCCGGGGAACGGGTGGGCGTCGCCGGAGGTCGTCCGGCGGATGTCCGAGGTGATCGACGGTGTCCTGCCGGACGAGCGGATCGCGGCCGACCTGACCTCGGGTGCGCGGGCGTACGGGCGGTGGCGGGACGAGACCGGCGTCTCGGCCGAGCCGATGGAGCTGACGCACGACCGGGTGTGGGCGGACTTCGTCACCCACGGCTGGCCCGAACCGGCCCGGGCCGCCGTCGCACGGCAGGCCACCCCGCTGGCGTACGCGTCGACGTGGCGCACGGAGTGGCAGGTGCGGCCCGGCATCCCCGAGGCGTTGGCCGCCGCCGCCGAGGCGGGAGTGCCGATGGCCGTGGTCAGCAACGCGCTCTGCGGTGCCGCCCACCGCGACTTCCTGGCCGCCGCCGGACTCTCCGGCCGCTTCGCCGCCGAGTTCTACAGCGACGAGACGGGGCTGCGGAAGCCGAACCCGCGCTTCGCCGCGTTGGCCGCCGACGCCATCGGCGTACCGGTGGATCGGTGTTGGTTCGTCGGTGACAGCCTGCACCGGGACATCGCCTGCGCGCGGCGGGCCGGTGTCGGGGCGGCGGTCCTGATGCGCTCGCCGCGCACCGACCGCGAACCCGACGCGCCGGAGCTGGCGCCGGATGTCTGGATCGAGGACGGTCACGGGCTGCTCGCCCTGCTGCGCGGCAGCGACGACGTGGGATTGTAGTCAGCGCCGCAGCGACTCCCGCCTCCTTGCCGGAACCGTCGTCGTCGCCTTCCCTCGCGCCCTACCGTCCGGAGGGAGCGGTCGGTGATCGAGGGCGAGGAGCGGGACCTTGTTCGATGACGTGCGGCAGATCGACGCGGGTGTCCTGAACGTCGGGTACGTCGACGCCGGCCCGCCGGACGGACCGGTCGTCCTGCTGCTGCACGGCTGGCCGTACGACATCCACAGCTTCGCCGAGGTGGTGCCGCTGCTCACCGACGCCGGCCACCGCGTGCTCGTGCCACACCTACGCGGCTACGGCACGACGAGTTTCCGCTCGCCCGACGCCGTCCGCAACGGC
This sequence comes from Verrucosispora sp. SN26_14.1, assembly GCF_004307965.1. Taxonomy (NCBI): domain Bacteria; kingdom Bacillati; phylum Actinomycetota; class Actinomycetes; order Micromonosporales; family Micromonosporaceae; genus Micromonospora; species Verrucosispora sp. SN26_14.1. Next base: position 14,337 of record NZ_SISL01000060.1, read on the forward strand.
GAACCGGCGGCCATGGCCTGCGACGCCGTCGCGTTCCTGGACGCCCTCGACGTGCCGCAGGCGACGGTGGCCGGGTTCGACTGGGGTGCCCGCACCGCCGACATCGTGGCCGCCCTCTGGCCGGACCGCTGCGCCGGGCTGGTCGCGGTGAGCGGCTACCTGATCGACGGTCAGGAGTCGGGCAAGGCACCCTTGCCCCCTGCGGCCGAGCACGCCTGGTGGTACCAGTTCTACTTCGCCACCGACCGGGGCCGTCAGGGGTACGCCCGCAACCTGCGGGACTTCGCCAAACTGATCTGGCGGACGGCGTCCCCGCAGTGGACCTTCGACGACGCCACGTTCGACCGGAGCATGGCCTCCCTCGACAACCCCGACCACGTCGACATCGTGATCCACAACTACCGCTGGCGGATGGGCCTGGCCGACGGCGAACCGCAGTACGCCGACCTGGAAGACCGGCTGGCCGACAAGCCCGCCGTCACGGTGCCCACCATCAGCCTCGAAGGCGACGCCAACGGCGCACCCCACCTGGAACCTCAGGTGTACGCCAAGCAGTTCACCGGCCCGTACGAGCACCGCACGATCAGCGGCGGCATCGGGCACAACCTGCCGCAGGAAGCGCCGAGGGCCTTCGCCGACGCGATCATGCAGGTGACGTCGCTGACCTGACCTCTCTGCTGTTCGGGTTCAGGGGCGCTTGGTCTTGGCGATGAAGGCGTGCCAGGCGGTCGGGGTGAAGACGAGCGCCGGGCCGGTGGCGTCCTTGCTGTCGCGCACACCGACGATGCCGGGAAGGTTGTCGGCCACCTCGACGCATTCGCCGCTCGCGCTGCGGGTGGACTTGCGCCAGTCTGCGCCGGTCAGATCGTGGACCATGACTCCATCACTTCCTTCATCAGGGCTTCGGACTGTCCTTTGGAGAGAGCGACGCTGCGGACACCCTCCCACCTCACCAGCAGGGTATCGATCTGCTCGTCACGGTCGATGGTCGCGCCGCCGACATGGTTCTCCAGATGCCCCAGCCACTCACCCTCGACCCCTCGGGCCAAGGTGATCGGTCCAGCGTGTCCAACATGGACGGTTGCCTCGGCAGGAATGAGGTGCACCAGCACGCCCCCGCGCTTGACGCATTCGAGCAGGTGGCTGATCTGCTGAGTCATGATGCTTCGGAAGCTCTCGTCAGCTCGGCGCAGGGTGGTCTCCTCGATCACCGCAATGAGGGCCGGTGGGTTCGGCTGGGCGAGGATCGCCTGACGATCCATCCGTACCGCCAACCGCCGTTCGATCTCTTCATCGTTGAGCATGTCGTCGGACTGGATCACCGCGCGGGCGTAGTGCTCGGTTTGGAGCAGGCCGGGGATCAGCGTCGGGTGGTAGCAGCGCAACTGCCGCGCGTTGCGCTCGGCGTCCAGCCAGGGGCGTAGCCAGTTCGGCTGGCCGTGCAGCTCGGCGATGCGCAGCAGCCCCGACAGCAGGCCGTCGCTCTTCAGCACCTCGTCGGCCCGCTTGAGGAAGAGCCGGTCGAACGGGCGTTGCCCCAGCTCGATCGCGGAGACCTGCGAGCCGGAGAAGTGCACCAACTTGCCGAAATCCTCCTGGGTCAGGTCGGCCGAGAGTCGCAGCCTGCGCAACTGTGCCCGGATCAGTTCGGCGGTCGGCTCGGATTCCACGCTGCCTCCACGAATTCTCGGCCGTTCGGATGGATGCCCGGCCCGGCCCCACCATCGCCACGGCCAGTGTCGATGCCTTCCGACAGTAGTCGTCCGGTCAGCAGAATGTGACCCGGCGGTCCTGCTCCCATCCACCGGGGACGGGGTGGGACTGCACCGGGGCCGTCCCGGCACCTCCCCCGTGCCGGGGCGGCCCCACCCGGAGGCGGAGGTCGAGATGTCCCACCCGAAGTCGTACCCGGTGCCGCGTCGTGGTCCGGCGGCCGAGCGGCCTCGGCAGCATCCGATGTCCGGCCCGCAGCATCTGCCGCTGCGTCCGCTCTGGTTGTGCCGGGCCTGCGGGCACTCGTGGCCCTGCGCGGAGGCGCGGCTGCTGCTCCGGGTCGAGTACGACGACCGCTGGCTCGACCTGGCCGTCTACCTGTCCGGGCTGTACTTCGAGGCGACACACGATCTGTTCCGGCTCGACCCGGACGGCGGCCCGACACCGCCTGAGCTGTTCGCCCGGTTCGTGGCCTGGGGGCCGTACCGTCGCTCGGCGGTCGACCCGCCGCGCGCCTGCACCGGCCGCTGTCGGCTGCCCGCCGCCTCGGTGGAGGGATGACGTCTGCCCGCCGCGTCGCCGCGTCGCCGGGTGGATGACGTCTGCCACGTTCGGCGAGCGCGGGGCAGACCGGTGAATGCGGCCGGTGCCAGACTCCCAGGTGTTAGGAGGGGACCCCTGCTATACCGCAGGCGTTAATAAGGTGCCCTTCCTTACACACACAGCAGCTTTACCCGCAGCTTCGAGGAGTGAGCAGTGCGCTGGCGCAGTTACGTCGCGGTCGGGGACAGCTTCACCGAGGGCCTGGACGACTCGTACCCGGACGGCACGTTCCGGGGCTGGGCCGACCTGGTGGCCACCCGGCTGGCCGCCGAGGCCGGGCCCGAGTTCCGGTACGCCAACCTGGCCATCCGCGGTCGACTCTTCCCACACGTGGTGGCCGAGCAGGTGCCGTCGGCGTTGGCGATGAGGCCCGACCTGATCAGCTTCGCCGCCGGCGGCAACGACGTGCTGCGCCGCAACTTCGACCCGGCCGCGCTGGTCGGCCGCTTCGACGAGGTCGTCCGCGATCTGCGTTCGGGCGGCTCCGACGTGGTGCTGTTCCGGTTCGCCGACGTGATGGCCCGACTGCCGGGGCAGCGGCTGATCGCACCCCGCATCGAGCTGCTCAACCGCGCCGTCGGGGAGACCGCCGAGCGGCACGGCGCGATCCTGGTCGACCTGTACGCCGACGACACGTACCTCAACCCGCTGCTCTGGAGCACCGACCGGCTGCACCTGTCGCCGGTCGGTCACCGTCGGGTGGCCGCCCAGGTGCTCGACGCGCTGGGCGTCGGCTGCGACGAGGAGTGGTTGCTCGTACCCCCGAGGCCGGCGCCGAGCCCGTGGTTGGCGGCCCGTACCGCTGACGTGCGCTGGGCCGGTCAACACCTGGCGCCCTGGCTCAAGCGTCGCCTCACCGGCCGTTCCTCCGGCGACACCCGCACCGCCAAACGCCCCACCCTCAGCCCCCTCCCCGACTGACCTGCACCCCCTCCGCCCCCGAACCCCCGCCTCGCCGCTGTCCGCGCCTCACTCGCCCCGCGCGTCAGCCCCGGGCGGGTGCTCCGGGCGGTGCTGCCGCTCGGTGCACGTTGTTAGGAGGGGTCCCCTGCTATACCGGAGGCGTTAGCAGGGGACCCCTCCTTACATACAACCCCGCGCGGACGCGGGTGCTCGGCGTACCTTGGGGCTCATGTCTGTGCCCAGTGATCCCGATCCCCGACTCCAGTCGTACGCGGACCCGCAACGGCTGGTGACCACCGAATGGCTGGCGGAGCACCTCGGCGACGAGGGTCTCGTCGTGGTCGAGTCCGACGAGGACGTGCTGCTCTACGACACCGGCCACATTCCCGGTGCCGTGAAGGTCGACTGGCACCTGGAGCTGAACGACCAGGTGACCCGCGACTACCTGGACGCCGAGCGGTTCGCCGAGTTGTGTGCGGCCAAGGGCATCGGCCGTGACGACACGGTCGTCTTCTACGGCGACAACTTCAACTGGTGGGCCGCGTACGCCCTCTGGGTCTTCACCCTCTTCGGCCACCGGGACGTGCGGTTGCTCGACGGCGGTCGGCAGAAGTGGATCGCCGAGGGGCGGGAGCTGACCCGCGACAAGCCGGTCCGGCCGAGGGCGGAGTACCCGGTGCCGCAGCGCGACGACGCGCCGGTGCGCGCGTTCCGGGAGGACGTGTCGGCGCACGTCGACGCTGATCGTCCGCTGGTGGACGTGCGGTCGCCGGGTGAGTACACCGGCGAGATGCTGCACATGCCGGACTACCCGCAGGAGGGCGCGCTGCGCGGCGGGCACATCCCGGGCGCGGTGAGCAAGCCGTGGAAGTCCGCCGCCAACGACGACGGCACCTTCAAGTCCGCCGACGAGCTGCGGACGATCTACGCCGACCAGCTCGGGTTGAGCCCGGACGACGACGTGATCGCGTACTGCCGGATCGGCGAGCGGTCCAGCCACACCTGGTTCGTGCTGCGGCACCTGCTGGGGTACCCGCGCGTACGCAACTACGACGGCTCGTGGACCGAGTGGGGCAACCTGGTCCGGGCTCCTGTCGTCAAGGGCCCCGACCCGAGGTGAGCCGTCCCGCCAAGTCCCTTCCACGGCGATGATCAAGAGGTTTTTGGGGCTCCCACCGCCCGATTGTGACCAGAACTTCTTGATCGACTCAGGGCGTCCGGCAATGCCGGACGCCCTGAGCGGGCCCATTCATGACCGGCTCGGCGTCGGGTCGCGGAGGTAGCGCTGGATGGTGGGGGCCAGCCAGGCGACCAGGTCGGGTGGGGAGAGGTCGACCATGGGGGGCAGGTGCAGGACGTACCGCGTCAGGGCCACGCCGAGTAGTTGGCTGGCGACCAGGCCGGCGCGGTGTGGGGCTTCCGTCGGGTCGACGACCACCCGGGCCACGGCCGTGCCGAGCTGGGTGGCGAAGATGTCGCGTACCCGCTCGGCACCGCTCGGGTTGGTGCTGGCCGTGCGCAGCAGCGCCGGCAGCGTGGTGTCCCCCTCCCAGCGGGTGAAGAAGTAGCCGACCAGCGTCTCGCCGAGGCGGTCGGCCGGTGTGCCGCTCAGGTCCGGTAGCCGCAGGTCGAACTCGGCCGCCGCCGCGAACAGGCCCTCCTTGCTGCCGTAGTAGCGCATCACCATGGACGGGTCGATGCGCGCGTCGGCGGCGATGGCCCGGATCGTCGCCCGGTCGTAGCCGTCGGCCGCGAAGCGCTCGCGGGCGGCCCGCAGGATGGCCGCGCGGGTCGCGTCCGCATTGCGGGGGCGGCCACCGCCGGGTGCCGGCTCGTTCTGCGGTACGCCTTCCGTCATGTGCACGACGGTATGCCAACACGTGTTGACTTCTTCGGTCGGGGGCGCCTAGCGTTGCCAACAAGTGTTTGCCAACGCTTGTTGGCAATCGGATCGGGGGAGGTCGTCATGCTGCCCGCCACCACGGACGTCCTGATCGTCGGAGCCGGACCGACCGGCCTGACCGCCGCGCTCACGATGGCCCGGCGGGGGGTCGAGGTCACCCTGGTCGACCAGCGGGAGACACCGGCGGTGACCTCGCGTGCGGCGGTCGTGCACGCGTACACCCTGGAGATGCTGGACCGGGTCGGCGCCGGCGCGCCGCTGGTCGCGCGCGGGCTGCGGTCGGCCCGGTTCAGTGTCCGCGACCGGGACCGGATGCTGGTCACCGTGCCGTTCGACCGGCTGCCCAGCCGTCACCGGTACGCGCTGATGGTCTCCCAGTCCGTCACCGAGGAGGTGCTCGCCGAGCGGCTGGCCGAGGCGGGCGGCCGGGTGCTGCGGCCGTACCGGCTGACCGGGCTGCGTCAGGACGCCGACGGCGTGGTGGCGCAGTTCGGCGACGCGACCGTCCGGGCACGCTGGGTCGTCGGTGCCGACGGCATCCACAGCACGGTCCGTGACCTGGCCGGTATCCCCTTCACCGGGCCGGACGGGTCGGCGGAGTCGTTCGTCCTGGCCGACGTACACCTGGACAGCGCGCTGCCCCGCGACGGCGCGTCGGTCTTCCTCGCCCGGGGCGGTCCGTTGGTCTGGGCTCCACTGCCCGACGACCGGGTGCGGCTGGTCGCCACCGTGACCGACCCACCCGCCGAGCCGGACCTGCCCTACCTGCAACGACTGCTCGACGAGCGGGGCCCGCGACGGCAGCCGGACCAGGTCCGGGAGGTCCTCTGGTCCTCGCGGTTCCGGCTGCACCGACGCGTCGCGGAGACCTTCCGCGCAGGGCGGACACTGCTCGCCGGGGACGCCGGGCACGTGCACAGCCCGGCCGGTGGGCAGGGCATGAACCTCGGCATCTGCGACGCCGCCGACCTCGGCGAAACCCTGTCGGCGGTGCTGGCCGGGGGCCCCGACACCCTCCTGGACGAGTACGCGGCCCGGCGTCGCCCGCTCGCCCACGAGGTGGCCGGCTTCGCCGACCGGCTGACCCGGCTCGCCACCGTGC
>NZ_SISL01000600.1:0-3016 GCF_004307965.1 Verrucosispora sp. SN26_14.1
TGGGCTCGGAGAGGGGTATAAGAGCCAGCACCGTGGCGGCCCGTCGGGTGGACGAGGCGCCGGGCGACGCCGAGACGAACCGCTGGGTGTGGCGGGCCAAGCTGCTGGCCGGTACGACTGCGGCGGAGGTTGCCGCGTCCATGCTGGAGGCGGCCGGCACCTCCGCCACCCGGCGTGGTCACCCGTTGGAGCGCCTCTACCGGGACGCCCGTTGCGGATCACTGCACCCGGCCACCTCCGACGTCTGCGCCGACTGGTTGGGGATCGCCGCGCTCGGCGGTGACCCGGACCGTGACGGGTCGGCTCCTCGTTGGTGAGCGTGAGGAGCCCGAGCGAGCGGAAGGTGGGACGGTGACCGTACCGGTGATCGCGGGTGTGGGTACGGCTCATCCGCCCTCGGCCGACCAGCAGGAACTATGGGACAAGTTCTTCTCCCGGCACTACTCCGGCAGCACCCGGGCGCTCGCCGAGCGGATCTTCGCGAACTCGGGGGTGACCCGCCGGCAGGCGGCGGTGAGTCCGCTGATCGAGGACGTCTCGGACTGGCCGACCGAGCGGCGGATGCGCCGCTACCAGGTGGAGGCGCTGCCGCTGGGCAAGGAGGCGGTCGGCCGTGCGCTGACCTCGGCCGGCCTGGACGCCGGGGACGTCGGTCTTTTCGTGGTCTGCTCCTGCACCGGGTACGCCACCCCGGGGCTGGACATCCTGCTCGCCCGTGACCTGGGTATGTCCCCGACGACGCAGCGGATGTTCGTCGGTCACATGGGGTGCTACGCGGCCCTGCCCGGGTTGGGTGCGGCGAGTGACTTCGTGGTCTCCCGGGGCCGCCCGGCGCTGCTGCTCTGCGCCGAGTTGACCAGCCTGCACCTGCAACCCTCGTCGGCCCGGGTGGACACTCAGCAGATCGTCTCCCACGCGCTCTTCTCGGACGCCGCCGTCGCCGCCGTGCTCCTGCCCGGTGGCCGGGGGTACGCGGTACGCGAGGTCATTTCGGTCACCGACACCTCCACCGCCGACCACATGACGTGGGACGTGACCGACACCGGCTTCCGGATGGGGCTCTCGCCGAAGGTGCCGCAGGTGCTGTCGACCCACGTACGCGGGTTGGTGGAGGACCTGCTGGCCCGGCACGGTGCCACGGTGTCCGGGGTGGACGGCTGGGCGGTGCACCCGGGCGGCCCCCGCATCCTGAACGTGGTGGAGCGCGAACTGGAGCTGCCGCCGACCGGGTTGGCGGCGTCCCGGGCGACGCTGGACGAGCACGGCAACTGCTCGTCCCCGACGGTGCTGCTGATCCTCGACCGTCTGATGCGGGCCGCGCCCTCGCCCCGCCGGGTGGTGATGCTCGCCTTCGGACCCGGTCTGACCCTCTACGCGGTGCTGCTGGAACGGCACGCCTGACCGTGCGGGCGGCTACCCTGAAACTCATGCACGTCGATCCGGTTCATCGGCTGCGCGGCGTTCTGCTCGCCGGGATCGGTGCGGTCGCGCTGGTGCTCGGGGGCTGGTGGTGGCAGGCGCAGGCGCCGGGTGCGGCAACGTCGACCGGTCCGGGCGGCGACTTCCGGCTCACGACGACGGGGCGGGTGGAGCCCGAACCGAGGACGAGCGTCATGCTCGACGCCCGAACCGGCTCCGTCGTCCCGACCTCGCCCGGCCGTGGGTACGGCTCGGCGGAGGCCCCGTCCAGCGCCGGCCACCGGGGCGTTCGTCGGGCGGAGGTCCGCCACGTGGTGTGGACCGAGTCGACGAAGCTGAGCGAGGGTGCCGCGGTGGTCCGGCAGACCCCGGTCGGGTACGGCGAGTTGTTCCAGCTGCGCTTGCGGTGCGTCGGCCCCGGCGACCTGTTGGTGGTGGTGGTCGGGGCACGGGCGGCCGACCCGATCATGATCGGCTGTGACGGTGCGGTGGCCACGACGGAGGTGACCGGCACCGGCGGCCCGGTACGCATCTCGTTCTCCACCGCCGGTGCGGAGCCGTTGCACCTGGAGGCCCGCCTGATCGCCCCGTCCTGAGCCGCTCGGGCCTCTACTCTTCTCGGCATGCATGACGATCCCCGCCATCGGCTCCGAGGTGTCCTGCTGGCCGGTGTGGGGGTGGTGGCGCTGGCTGCCGGTGGCGTGTGGTGGCAGGCGACCGCACCGACCGGGTCGGGTGTCGGGGCCGGGCCCAGCAGCGTTTCCCAGGCGACCGGCTGGCGGGTGGATCCGCTCACCGGGGCCCGGCAGTATCGCGGTACCGACTCGCCCCAACCAGAGGTGACGGCGACGTTCCGGGTGGATCCAGCTACCGGCGCGTCGTTCTGGGTGGATCCGGCCACCGGTTCCTCGCTCGTGCTCGAAATGGATGGCGACAAGGTGCGCGTGCTGGCCGGGGCGGGTTCGGGTGACGTCAGCGCTCCCGAGACCGGAGAGTCGGGCCGGCGCCGGGGAGGCGGCGGCAACGTGGTGTGGTTCGACCGATCGGTGTTGCGCCCGGACGAGCCCGTGGTCCGCACGGCTCGGGTCGCCGACGGTGACCAGTTGGTGTTGCGCGTCAGTTGCACCGGCTCGGGCGAGGTCAACGTCGCCGTCGACGGTGCCCGGGGTGCGTTCTACCCACACCGGGTCGAGTGCACGGGGGCGGTGTCGACGATCGGGATCACCGCTGCCGGTGGCCCGCTGCGGGTCACGTTCCATCCCGGCGAGGCGGCGCAGGCCCAACTGGTGGCCCGCCTGGTCTCTCAGTCCTGACATCGGTCGTGCAGGCCAGGCTGGGTATCGCGGCGGTGGCCGGGTCGGGTCCGGCCACGGACTCACCGGCCGGCTCTGCGAGGCGCGGTCGGTCAGCCCGCCAGGCGGGCCAGTTCGGCCTGGTAGTCGGTGAGCGAGCCGACCTCGGGCACGACCAGGACGACCCGGCCGGTGCGGTCGGCGAGCAGGGCGGTCACGGTGTCCGGCCGGGCCGGCAGGTGCAGGAAGTCGCGGAGGCCACCGGCCGGGTCGGCCAGCGCGCGGACGGCGGTGCCGGGCGGCGC
>NZ_SISL01000601.1:0-3009 GCF_004307965.1 Verrucosispora sp. SN26_14.1
CTTCGTCGGCAGCGTCAGAGGTGTCTCAGAGACAGGACCGGCACCGGGTACGCGCCCACCGCGTACCCCCAGGGCCGCCGCCCCCGAGGCGGACCCGACGGAATCCGGACCCGCCCCCGCCGCGGACCCGGCGAAGTCCGGCCCTGCGGCGGATCCGGCGGAGCCCGGAGCCGGCGAGGAGGGTACGCCCTGATGCCGCTCTGGCTGGAACTGGTGATCCGCATCGGTGGGGTGGTGGCCGCCTTCCTCGTCCTGCCGCTGCTGGTGGGTCAGGCCGAGCACAAGGTGATGGCGCACATGCAGGGTCGGCTCGGCCCGATGTACGCGGGCGCGTTCCACGGCTGGGCGCAGCTCGTCGCCGACGGCGTGAAGTTCGTGCAGAAAGAGGACGTCACCCCCCGCGCGGCGGACCGACCGGTGTTCCGGCTGGCTCCGGCGGTGGCCCTGGTGCCGTACCTGCTCGCCCTGCTGGTGATCCCGCTCGGCCCGAACGACCTCGTCGGTCAGCCGCTCGACGTGGGTCTGTTCTTCGTGCTGGCGGTGGTCGGCGTGGGGGTGCTGGCCGTGCTGATGTCGGCCTGGGCGTCGGCCAACAAGTTCAGCCTGCTCGGTGGGCTGCGGGGTGCCGCCCAGTTGCTCGGCTACGAGCTGCCGCTGGTGCTGGCCGCCGCGTCGGTGGCGATGGCCGCCGGCACGTTGAGTCTCTCCGGCATCGTCGAGGCGTGGCAGCCGTGGTGGCTGATCTGGCAGGCCCCGGCGATGGTGGTGTTCTTCGTGGCCGGTCTGGCCGAGATCCGCCGGCCGCCGTTCGACATGCCGGTGGCCGACTCCGAGCTGGTGTTCGGGTACATGACCGAGTACACCGGACTGCGGTTCGCGTTCCTGCTGCTGGCCGAGTACGTCGGGATCGTGGTGATCGCCGCCCTGACCACCGTGCTGTTCCTCGGCGGATGGCAGGGGCCGTTCGCGGACGACCAGCTCGGTTGGCTCTGGACCCTGCTCAAGGTGGCCGCCGTCAGCTTCGTGATCATCTGGCTGCGCGTCTCCTACCCCCGGTTGCGGGAGGACCAGTTGCAGCGGCTCTGCTGGCTGGTGCTGGTGCCGACCGCGCTGGCCCAGCTCGTGCTGACCGCCGCCGTCCGGGTGGCCCTGTAAGGAAGGGACCCCTACTACCGTCTCCGGTATAGCAGGGGTCCCCTCCTAACACCTCTCACCGCCGCCGCACGGTCGCCGCCCGACGGCGAGCCGCCGCCGCACGGCGGGCGGTCAGCGCAGGGGAGTGTGCGCGGGGTCGACCCGCTCGGCGGGCGGCGGGGGTGGCGGGGGAGTGCCGTCGCCGAACGGGCGACCGCCCAGCGCCTCCCGGTCGTGCGGGGCGAGCCAGTTCGACAGGTCGGGGCCGAGCGGCACCACCCCGGTCGGGTTGATGTCCCGGTGCACCTCGTAGTAGTGCCGCTTGATGTGGTCGAAGTCGATCGTGTCGCCGAAGCCGGGCGTGGTGAACAGGTCTCGCGCGTACGCCCACAGCACCGGCATCTCGCTCAGCTTCTGCCGGTTGCACTTGAAGTGCCCGTGGTACACCGGGTCGAAGCGGACCAGCGTGGTGAACAGCCGTACGTCGGCCTCGGTGATGGTGTCGCCGACCAGGTACCGCTGCCCGGCCAGGCGCTCGCTGAGCCAGTCGATCCGGTCGAACAACCGGTGGTACGCCTTCTCGTAGCCCTCCTGGCTGCCGGCGAAGCCACAGCGGTACACGCCGTTGTTGACGTCGCTGAAGACCAGCGCGTTGACCTCGTCGATCTCGTCGCGCAGGTGCTCGGGGTAGAGCTGCGGCGCGCCCTGGCGGTGGTGTGCGGTCCACTCGGTGGAGAGGTCCAGGCTCATCCGGCTGTAGTCGTTGGTCACCACCTGCCCGGTGGGCACGTCGACCATGGCCGGCACGGTGATGCCGCGCGGGTAGTCCGGGTAGCGGGCGAAGTACGCCTGCTGGAGACGCTCGATGCCGAGCACCGGGTCACGCCCGTCCGGGTCGAGGTCGAAGGTCCAGCTCCGGGCGTCGTGGGTGGGCCCGGCGACGGCCATCGAGATGGCGTCCTCCAGCCCCAACAGCCGCCGGACGATGATCAGCCGGTTTGCCCAGGGGCAGGCACGACTCACCGCCAACCGGTACCGACCCGCCTCGACCGGGTAGCCGTCCCGGCCGTCGACCGTGATCCGGGTGGTGATGTAGTTCTGGTCCCGGTTGAACTCGCCCTGCTCGACGTACTTCCCGCCGCTGTTCGTACCGCCCGCGCCCATGCCGCCCCCAAGGTGTCGCCACGTCGTCCTGCATCCCATCATGGCCGATCATGCGCGGGCCGGCGCGGGGAGCCGCCGGACGCCACGGTCGGGCCGTCGGTGGCGATCCTTCGGGTGGTGGTCGCGCGGGCCGTGGCCACAGGGCAGGATGTTGCGCATGAGCGAGCGAAGCGAGTCGGCCGGCGTACCCGGCAGCGGCCTGGTGAAGGGGCTGGCGGTCACGCTCAAGACGATGACGAAGCGCTCCACCACCCAGCAGTACCCGGACGTCGCGCCCGACCTGCCGCCCCGCTCGCGCGGGGTGATCGCGCTGATGGAGGAGAACTGCACGGTCTGCATGCTCTGCGCCCGCGAGTGTCCGGACTGGTGCATCTACATCGACTCGCACAAGGAGGAGGTGGCGGTGCCCGGCGCGGCCCGGCCCCGCCAGCGCAACGTCCTCGACCGGTTCGACATCGACTTCTCGCTCTGCATGTACTGCGGCATCTGCATCGAGGTCTGCCCCTTCGACGCGCTCCACTGGTCGCCGGAGTTCGAGTACTCCGAGTACGACATCAAGGACCTGCTGCACGACAAGGAGCACCTGGGCGAGTGGGTGGCGACCGTGCCGCCGCCGCCCGCGCACGACCCGCAGGGTGAGCCGGCCAAGGAGGAGACCGCCGCCGCGCGCAAGGCCGCGGTTCCCGCCGCGTCCGCCGCCCGGCCGACCGC
>NZ_SISL01000602.1:0-2985 GCF_004307965.1 Verrucosispora sp. SN26_14.1
GTGCCGGACCCGGGAAGGTCCGGCACGGCAGCCGAGGTCAGCCCAGGGTCACCCGGTGCGCAGCCGGTACGCCCGGATGATCGTCTGATCGAGGCTGTTGCCCTCGCGATCGGTGACCGAGGTCCGCAGCGACACGTACCCGCCGGAGCGGGGGTGCTGGACCGTCGCGGTCCACTTCGTGCCCGCCGACGTCACCGTGGCCGGCTGCCAGGTCTCTCCGTCGTCGTAGGAGACCTGCACGGTGACCTTCTTCGGCGTCACCGCGACTCCCTCGTTGCCGAGCACGCGCAGCGGGATGTCGAGGCGCTTACCGGCCGGCGCGGCGGCGTCGCGGTCCAGCTTCGGATCGAACCGCACCACCATGACCGGCAGGCGTTCCCAGTCGTCCCCGGCCGGCCGCGCGGACCGGAACTGCCAGGTCAGAGCGACCTCGGTGGACAACTCGGTGAAGCTGCGCCGGGAGGAGGTCTCCAGTCGGTACGACGCCGCTTCCGGCGGCACCTCGAAGAAGCCGAAACCGGCGTCGAGCGCCCCGGTGTACTCCTCGACCAGCTCGTCGCCCCGGTACAACGCGGTGCGTCCGCTGTCCCCGTTGGAGACGCCAGCGTGCCCGGCCGCGTCGCCGTGCAGCGGGATGTCGATCCGCATGAAGTCCTCGATACGGCTCGCGCTGCTGAACGGGGTGTCGTTGCGTAGCAGGGTCGGCCCGATCGGTGCGGCGTTCCAGACGTCCCGGTAGCTGCGGCCGGCCCGGTATCGCTCCGACGCGCCGTAGAGGATCTTCCGGAACTCCTCGTCGAGTTCCCCGTCGCCGCTCTGCGCGACACTGACTGCGCCCGACCAGGCGGAGTCCGTGGTGCTGTGGTACTCGGTCCAGGCGTCGCCGACCGGCAACGACGCGCTCGCGGTCCAGCCGTACACCCCGTCGAACTCCGCCGACATGCTCCGCTCGATCATGTCGCCCAGGCGTTCACCGCGCAGTTCGTGCCGTACCGTGGCCAACTCCGCGCGCCGCACGTCCTTGCGGTAGCCGGTGGGCAACCGGCCGGGGAATCCCTCACCCAGGTGATAGATGTACGGGCTACCGGCGAAACCGCCGTCGCCGTCCGGCCTGGCCCACTGGTGTGCGACGAAGCCGCTGATGTGATCGTGGGTCGCCCGGTCTCCGAGTTGGGCCGTGTAGAGGCCGTCGAAGCCGCCGGCCCACACGTCGATCTTCGCCGGTGAGTTCTCGTACATGTCCACCAGCACCCCGGCCTGCACCAGCACCGGGCGGGCGGTGCGTTCCGGCACCGTCGCCGTGATCCGCTTGCCCTTCCGGGCGTCCAGCGTGACCGTCAGGTCCCGGTTCAGGTTGATCTCCGGGCGGCTCAGCACCGTGCTGCGCTCCCGCTCGCCGAACTCCTCGACGAGGCCGGTAACGGCGTAGCGGCCGGTGGGGATCCGGATGGTGGTGGGTCCGCCGGACGTGCCGTCGAGCGACTCGTACGCCGGACCGTCGATCCCGTTGACCAGCGTCCAGTACGTGTCGGCCGCCGCCCCCGTCGAGTCGAGGTGCCGGACGGTCAGGTCGTAGCTCTCCACCTCACGGTGCACCCCGACCGGGACGACGGTACGACGTTGACCGGCGGTCGCGACCAGGTGCCCGCTGTAGTAGCCGTCCACCCCGTCGACGCTGGTGTCGACCGTGGCGGCCACCTCGGCGGTGCCACCGGCCGGCACGGTGACCTGCGGCGCTGCGGTGCGGAACATGCCGGCGGGGGCGGCCTTGCCGTCCGGCCCGATGATCTGCCAGGTCAGGTCGAGGGTGAGCGGCTCGCTTCCGTCGTTGCGCAGGGTGACCGTCCGGGTGATCGGGTCGTCGTCGTGGTGCGGCCACCGGGTGCGGCCGTACGACACGCTCGGCGGATCGGCGGTCACCGCCTGCCCCACGGCACGCGCGACGTCGACCAGACCCGATCCCTGCTGGTAGGCGGTGTCACCCGGCCGGGGGTTGGCCGAGCCCATCAGGGTGGACTTGAGGCGCGTCGCGTCCCAGTCGGGGTGCTGCTGCGCGAGCAGCGCCGCCGCGCCCGCCACGTGCGGCGCGGCCATCGAGGTGCCGGACTCGGCGACGTAGTGCTCGCCGACCGGTATGCCCATCACGCCCTCGGCCGCCCGCGCGGCGACGATGCCGACGCCCGGCGCGGTGATGTCCGGTTTCACGGCGTCGTCACCGACCCGCGCGCCCCGGCTGGAGAAGTCCGCGAGACTTCCGTCCCGGTCGACCGCCCCGACGGTGAGCGCGGCGTCCGCGCTGCCCGGCGAGCCGACCGTACGGTCGCCCGGTCCGTCGTTGCCGGCGGAGACCACGAAGAGGGCGCCGGTCTGGGCGGTGAGCGTGTTCACCGCCTCCTCCATCGGGTCGATCTCCGGCCCGTCCCACCCGCCGAGGCTCATGTTGATGACCGTGGCCTGCTTGTCCACGGCCGCCCAGTGCATCCCCGCGAGGATCGCCGAGTCCTCGCACCAGTCGTCGCAGACCTTGGCGGAGACCAGGTCGGCGTCCGGCGCCACACCCCGGTACGTGCCGCCGGAGGCGGTGCCCCGGCCTGCGATGGTCGAGGCCACGTGCGTGCCGTGCCCGTACCGGTCGACCGGATCGGTGCCCGGCACGAAGGTGACCGCCTCGCTCACCGCGTCGGCCAGGTCGGGGTGGGTCAGGTCGACGCCACTGTCCAGGACCGCCACGGTCACTCCGGCTCCGGTGAAGTCCGCCTCGTACGCGGCGGGCGCGCCGATCTGCCGTACACCCCGGTCCACCGCCGGCCGGCGCTTCCCGTCTAGCCAGATCCGCTCGACGCCGGGAATGCGGTCGGCCGTCTCCGGTCCGCCCCCGGTCAGCGCCGTCCAGACGTCGGCCAGGTCGGTCTTGTCCGCGCTGACCGCGACGCCCTCGATCGCCGGTAGCGCCCGGCCCACCCGGACCTCGCCACCGGGCACCGG
>NZ_SISL01000603.1:0-2968 GCF_004307965.1 Verrucosispora sp. SN26_14.1
GCCGTGGCCTGCGCTCGGACCGACCGCCCGCTGCGCCGGATGCCGCGTGCGGGTCGGCGCGCCACCGGGCGCCGTCGAGTTGGCCGCCGTGGGCGTCCTCGCCCTGCTGCTGACCCGCCCACCGGTCGCCGAACTGGCTGCCGCCGCGTGGTGGCTCGCCTTCGCGATCCCCCTGGTCTTCGTCGACCTCGCGGTGCACCGGCTGCCGGACCGGCTCACCTGGCCGGCCGCCGCCGGCACCTGGCTGCTGCTCGGCCTCGCCGCGCTGACCGGTGCCGGGGTCGCGCCCTGGTGGCGCGCCACCGCCGCCGGGCTCGGGCTGGCCCTCTTCTTCGCGGCCACCACGCTGCTGCTCGGTGCACGCGGATTCGGCATCGGCGACGCCAAGCTGGCGCTCGGCGCGGGCGCGTTGCTCGGCTGGTACGGCTGGAGCCTGCTCGTGACGGGACTGCTGCTCGCGCTGGTCCTCTCCGGCCTGGTGGCGTTGGTCCTGCTGGTCAGCGGCCGGGCCCGCTGGTCGAGCCACCTGCCGTTCGGGCCGTACCTGGTGCTCGGCACACTGGGGGCGCTGCTGCTGGTGTGGTGAGTGGGCCGGTGGGGAAATGACGGTCCGCAGGGCTCGTCGTCGCACCCCAGGAGGCGCTGTGCAGAGCACCCCCGACCGGCCGTCATCGGCACCGGACGGCCGGTGGCGGATCGTCCGTACCCAGGACGACCTCGACCGGCTCGGCGAGACCGAATCGATCTTCGCGTTGAGCAACGGCTGGGTCGGCTGGCGCGGGACCCTGGACGAGGGCGACCCCTGCGAGATGCCGGGCAGCTACCTCAACGGGTTCCACGAGCGGCGGGCGCTCGACTACCCCGAGGACGGGTACGCCTTTCCGCAGCTCAGCGACACGCTGGTCAGCGTGCCGAACGCCACTCTCGTCCGGCTCTGGGTCGGCGGTGAACCGCTGGACGTCCGCACCGGCACGCTGCGCTCCCACGAGCAGGTGCTCGACCTGCGGGCCGGGGTGGTGGAGCGGGTCACCGAGTGGACCTCGCCCGCCGGGCACGGGGTGCGGGTCCGCAGCACCCGGCTGGTGTCGCTGCCACGTCGCCGGGTGGCCGCCCTCGACTGGACGGTGGAACCTCTGGACGAGGCGGTCGAACTGCGGATCTGCGCGGACCTGCTGGCCAACGAGCGGGTTCCGGAACGCGACGACGACCCCCGGGCCGCGGCGACCATCCACGACCCGCTGGTCGCCGAGCATCACCACGCCGACGGCACCGACGGCGTCCTGGTGCACCGCACCGAGCACAGTGACCAGCGGATCGCCGTCGCCGTGGCACACCGGTTGTCAGCCCCCGACGAGATCGCCACCAGCACCGACGTCACCGAGGACCGGGTCCGGCTCACCCTCACCGGGACGGTCGCGCCCGGTCGGCGGGTACGCCTCACCAAGTACGCGGCGTACGAGTGGGTGCCGGTCGACGGCACCGACGCCGAGGAACTCGCCGACCAGGTGACCGCCGAGGCGGACGCCGCCCGTGCGGCGGGCTTCGACAGCCTGCTCGCCGACCAGCGGGCCGCCCTCGACACCGCGTGGCAGACCGCCGACGTGGTGCTCGACGGCGACGAGGAGCTGCAACAGGCCATCCGGTTCGCCATGTTCCACCTGATCCAGGCGGGCCGGCCGGACGGTGCGTTGAGCATCCCGGCCAAGGGGCTGACCGGCAACGGGTACGACGGACACGTGCTCTGGGACACCGAGCAGTACGTGCTGCCGGTGCTGACGTACGTCGCCCCCGGAGTGGCCCGCTCGGCCCTGCTCTGGCGGTACGCGCACCTGCCCCAGGCACGGGAACGCGCGGCGGAGCTGCGGCTGACCGGCGCCACCTTCCCGTGGCGGACCATCGGCGGCGAGGAGTGCTCCGGCTACTGGCCGGCCGGCACCGCCGGGCTGCACGTCAACGCCGACATCGCCGACGCGGTGCTGCGTCACGCCGCTGCCACCGGCGACGAGGAGTTCCGGGCCGGAGCCGGGCTGGAACTGCTGGTGGAGAGCGCCCGGCTGTGGCAGGGTTTCGGACACTTCACCGACGACGGCGGCTTCCACGTCTACGGCGTCACCGGCCCGGACGAGTACGCCGCACTCGTCGACGACAACGCCTTCACCAACCTGATGGCCCGGCGGAACATGCGCGGTGCGGCGGACGCCGTCGAGCGCTATCCGGAGGCGGCCGATCGGCTGGGGGTGGACCCGTCCGAGGTGGCTGCTTGGCGGGCGGCGGCCGACGCGATGGTGCTGCCGTACGACGCCAAGCGCGGGGTGCACCAGCAGGCCGCCGGCTTCACCACCCAACCGGAGTGGAACTTCGACGACACCGGCGACGACGACTATCCGCTGCTGCTGAGCTTCCCCTACCTGGAGCTGTACCGTCGCCAGGTGGTCAAGCAGGCCGACCTGGTGCTGGCCATGCTGCGCTGCCCCGGGGAGTTCACCGCCGAGGAGAAGGCGGCCAACTTCGCCTACTACGAGGCGCGTACGGTCCGGGACTCGTCGCTGTCCGCCGCGCCGCAGGCGGTGCTCGCCGCCGAACTGGGTCACCTCGACCTGGCGTACGACCTGTTCGCCGAGTCGGTGTTGCAGGACCTGAAGGACATCGGCGACAAGACGGGTGACGGATTGCACCTGGCGTCGCTGGGCGGCTCGTGGCTGGCCCTGGTGCAGGGCTTCGGCGGCATGCGCGACGACCGCGAGCTGCTCTCGTTCGATCCCCGGCTGCCGGACCGGATCGACCGGCTCGCGTTCAGCCTCTGCTGGCACGGGCACCGGCTGCTGGTCACCCTCACCGCCGACGAGGCCCGCTACGAGTTGCCCGACGCTCCCGCCGACGCCGCCGTCGAGCTGTGGCACCACGGCGAGCAGGTGCGGGTGGTCGCCGGTTCCCCGGCCCGCCGGCCGATGCCGACGGTGCCCGACTT
>NZ_SISL01000604.1:0-2958 GCF_004307965.1 Verrucosispora sp. SN26_14.1
GCCGGAGCCGGTGCGGCCGACGGCGCAGCCGCCGGGGCACCAGAGCCGCCGGAGGCGACGAAGGCGTTACGCAGCCGTCGGGCGACGGGCGCCTCGACCGTGCTCGACGCGGACTTGACGAACTCGCCCATTTCTTTCAGCTTGGCGAGAACGGTCTTACTCTCGACCCCGAGCTCTTTCGCAAGCTCGTGTACGCGGGCCTTGCCTGCCACTGCACTCCTCACTCCGAGGTCGTGCGGGCAGCACCCGCAGCGACCTCACTCGTGCACTTGAAGCCTGGTCATTTCTGGGACTTCATCGTGTGCTCATGTCGGTCGTCCTACCTTGCTAGCGGCCACACCCGGTCGGACGACCGGACGTGGTGGTTGACGCGTCAGGTACTCCGCGAGGGTGCCGTCATCCGGAACCCCGGCGAGGCGCAGCGCGCGCCCGAAGGCGCGACGCCGCACTGCCTGCGCGAAGCAGGCCGGATCTGGGTGCATGTTCGCTCCCCGACCCGGCAGTCTGCGGGCCGGATCGGGTCGAAGGCTGAACCCAGCCTCGTCACCGACCGCGACGATCCGCAGTAGTTCACTGGCCGGTGCCCGCCGTCGGCAGCCCACACAGGTGCGCTCCGGCAGCGCGCGTCGTGCCACTGGAAGAAGTCTACCCCTAGCTTCCCGAGACCGCTCCGCCTGGCTCCCGGACGGGGTCGGCTCCGGGCCGCCCACTGGAGCCAGTCTGTTCCGCGTCGGACCGGATGTCGATCCGCCAACCGGTCAGTCGGGCAGCAAGCCGGGCATTCTGCCCCTCCCGCCCGATCGCCAGGGAGAGCTGGAAGTCCGGCACGGTCACCCGGGCCGCGCGGGCACCCAGGTCCACCACCTCGACCCGCAGCGCCTTCGCCGGCGACAACGCGTTGCCGACGAAGGTCGCCGGGTCGTCGGACCAGTCGATGATGTCGATCTTCTCGCCGTGCAGCTCGCTCATCACCGCCCGGACCCGCTGCCCCATCGGGCCGATACAGGCGCCCTTGGCGTTGACCCCGGGAGTGGTGGAGCGGACCGCGATCTTCGTCCGGTGACCGGCCTCACGCGCGATCGCGCCGATCTCGACCGTGCCGTCGGCGATCTCCGGAACCTCCAGGGCGAAGAGCTTCTTCACCAGGTTCGGGTGGGTACGCGAGAGCGTGATCTGCGGGCCGCGCATCCCCTTGGCCACGTGCACCACCACGCACCGGATCCGCTCGCCGTGGGTGTACCGCTCGCCGGGCACCTGCTCGGACTGGGGCAGCACCCCCTCCAGCTTGCCCAGGTCGACCGTGACGATGCCCTTCTCGGCCCGGGCCTCGTGCGCCTGCACCACCCCGGTCACCAGGTCACCGTCGCGGCCCGCGTACTCGCCGAAGTGCACCTCGTCGGTGGCCTCCCGCAACCGCTGGAGGATGACCTGCTTGGCGGTCATGGCGGCGATCCGCCCGAAGTCGTGCGGAGTGTCGTCCCACTCCCGGTCGACGGTGCCCTCGTCGCCCAGTTCCTGGGCGTAGACCAGGGCCACGCCGGTCTTGCGGTCGATCTCCACCCGGGCGTGCGACTGCGCACCCTCGGTGTGCCGGTACGCGGTCAGCAGCGCGGTCTCGATCGCCGCCAGGATCGTGTCGAACGGGATCTCCCGCTCGCGCTCGAGTGCGCGCAGCGCCGCGAGGTCGATGTTCACCTCTCCTCGTCCTCCACATCGTCATCGTCATCGTCGTCGAGGTCTTCTGATTCGGCCAGGTCGTCGAGGCGGCTGAACTCGACCTGCACCCGGCCCGGCCCCAGGTCGGCGTACGCCCACCCGGCGCTTTCGGTGTCGGTTTCCAGCACCACGCGCTCGTCGTCGGCCTCGACCACCCGCCCGGTGACCTGCCGGTCGCCGGCCGGTCGGCCATCGGTCGTCCCGCCGCGCACGGTCACCCGGACCAGCCGGCCCACGTTGCGCCGCCAGTGCCGGGGCAGGGTCAGCGGGCGGTCCACCCCCGGCGAGCTGACCTCCAGTTGGTACTCCCCGGCGACGATGTCGCCGCCGGTCTCCTCGGCCGCGTCCAGCGCTGCCGAGACCGCCCGCGACACGTCGGCGACCGCGTCCAGGTTGATGCCGCCGTCGGCGTCGACGATCACGCGTACCACGTGTCGTCGTCCGGCCCGGGAGACGGCCAGGTCCTCCAGGTCGTAGCCGGCCTCGGCGACGACCGGTGCGATCACCGCGCGCAGCCGCTCACGGCGGGCGGCCAGGTCACCCCGGCCCCCCTGCACAGCAGTGCGCGGCGCGGGACCACCTCGCGGAGCCTGACCGCCACGGGGTCGCCCCGTCGTTCTGGTGGCACGGCCACGCTGCGTCATCTGTTGGACCTTCCACTGCTCGTCGGCCGCCATGCCGGCACGCCACCGGTGCGGGCGCGCCGGTGGTTGCGCAGAGCGTAACGCGCCCGGCGAAGGAGAGCCCGGGCGGCGCACCGGCGCCACCGCGCCACACGGCCCACGGCGATGGTGTTGACTTGTCCGGTGGTGATGGGCATGACGAGTCGGCCGGACGGGTCCGCCGAGCTGTCCCGGCGCAGGGTCCTGCGGGCCGGTGCGCTGCTGGCGCTGGGTGGGTCCGCCGTGCCGCTGAGCGGTTGCGGTCTCTTCGGCGGGGACGAGCAGCCACCGGAGCCGGACCCGCTGGCCCCGCTGGTCGACGAGTCGTTGGGTCTCGCCGCGGGGCTGCGCGCCGCCGCCACCGCCCACCCCGACCTGGCCGCCCGGCTCGTCCCGCTCGCCGAGTCGCACGAGGCGCACGCGGCCGAACTGGCCCGGCTGACCGGTGCCGCGACATCGTCCGGCCCGGCCGTTCCGAGCGGGGCGACCTGGTCCTCCCCCGCCGTCCGGCCGGGTGAGCCGGCCGCCACGCTGGCCGCGTTGCGCCAGGCCGAGCGGACCGGCCGGGAGTCGGCCAAGG
>NZ_SISL01000605.1:0-2956 GCF_004307965.1 Verrucosispora sp. SN26_14.1
GACCACCGCACGCCCCGGCGGGCGAACCCGCCGTCGCGGCGTCACACGCCGGCCAGCACCCGCTCGGAGCACGAACCGACGACCGGGATGACCCGGCGCAGGCCGGTGGCACGCAGCACCCGCTCCACCACCGGCGGCGGGTCCGTCAGCACCAGTTGGCCGCCCTGGGCGCGCACCCAGAGCCGGGCCGCGATCAGCGTGCGCACCCCGGCGGCGGAGAGCACCCGCACCTCGGAGAGATCCACCCGCAGCTCCGGCCGGGCCGGTGCAGCCCAGAGGGCCGCGCGGAACGCCGCGACGGTGGCGATGTCGACGGCACCGACCACGCGGACGCACACCGCGTCGTCGAAGACCGTGGTCTCCACGTGGAACCGCTCCTCGCGCTCTGGCATGAGAAGAACCTATCCCCCACCACCGACACTCACACCCTGCGTAAAGGCGGTTCCGGGTAAGCCCAGGGCATGACCCGCAGGCCCGGTGCATCCACCCTAGGGACGATCCCGGGCACCACCCTCCGCCCGCCCACGACGGGAACACCGGGCCGGTGACGACCCGGCGCCCGACGTCGGTGTGTCACCCGCCGCTCGCCGAGGGCTGCGGCTCCGGCGAGCCACCGCCGGCCACCGCGCCCGGGTCCGCCGACGCGGTCGGTGCCGGCTTCAGCCCGGCGGGTACGGGCAGCGCACTGCCCTCGGCGAACCGGTCCCAGTCGACGTTCCACGCCGTCCAGCCGTTGCCCTCGCCGAGTTCGACCTCGGTGCCCTTGACGGTGACCAGGTCACCGACCTGGGTGACGCCCATCAGCCAGTCGGCGTTGGCCGCGGAGAGGTTGGTGCACCCGTGCGACACGTTGGTGTACCCCTGATCCCCTTCCGACCAGGGCGCACCGTGGATGAACTCGCCGCCCCAGGTCAGCCGCTGCGCGTCCTCGACGTCGACGACGTACGGGTCGGCCGAGCCCGTGGTGTCGAACGTGGTGAAGTCGTGCTTCTCCATGATCACCATTTTGCCGCTGGAGGTCGGGGTGCTCGGCTTGCCGAGGCTGACCGGGAGCTTGCGCAGCAGCTTCCCGTCCCGGATCACCGACATCTGCTTGGTCGCGTTGTCGATCTCCAACGCCGTCTGCCGGCCGATCTTCGACGTGGCCCGCCGGTCGGCGTCGCCGACGTTCTCCTTGCCGATCGGCAGACCCTCCAGCGCGGCACGAACGTTGATGGACGTGCCGGGTCGCCAGAAATCGGGCGCCCGATAATAGACCTGACTACCGTCGGACACCCAGGACCAGGTGCCCGGCTGCGGCGGATCGGTCTTCACAAACAAACGACGTTGCACATCCGCCCTGGCTTCTTTCGGAATGGGCGGGTCGAACGCGACGGTTACCGGCATGGCCGTGCCGTACGTCCGATTACCGGCGAAATAGAGCGTACTGGTGATCGCCGGTTTGGACGATTTCGGTTGCGTCGTGAAGGTCGTCTTCCGAGTGACCGTCTGCCCCTTCTCGCCGGTCACCGTGACCTCGGCGGTGTAGGTCCGCTTGGGCTGCAACACCTCGGCCGGCACCCACCCGGTGCCGTCCTCGCGCGGCTCGGCCTCGACCTTTCCGCCCTTGTCGTCGGTGATCCGCACATCGGTGACCCGCCCGTGCTTGACCACGGTGCCGATCTCCCCGCTGATCGGCACGTCCCGCGCGCCCTCGGCGGGCGTCACGGCGAGTTCCGGAGCCGCCTGCCGACCCTCACCGGGTCCGGCGGTCCTCCGATCACCCGTGCACGCGCCCAGCGCCAGCGGCGCCGCTGCGACGGCCACCGTCAACAGCGCCAATCGCCCCCTCAGGTTCATGATGCGTCCCCCCGTTTATTTCTCGCCCTCCGCCACATTCTCGCCGTCTACCCACCAGCGACTCAGCAATTCTGCGAAACCGCGCGCCAATACCGGGTGGACATTTTCGCGCTATTGCGCCGGACCAGGCCGGGAAATGCCCGACCGTGATATCCCGACCGTTAGTCGGCGACCTGCGTCCATTGTCCGCGCACCCACCGGTCCACGACGCTTCGCCCGGTCTCGGGCGTACGGCCACCCGTGGACCCGGCGTCCCTTCAGCCGCCGAGCCCCCGCCCCGACCTACCCACGCCCACGCCCACGCCCACGCCCACGCCCACGCCGGAACATGGTTGATCAAGGAGTTTTGGTCCGAATCCGCCGCCCACCCAGACCAAAACTCCTTGATCAAAGGGGCGATCTTGGGAAGCGGCCTTGGGGGCGCCGCGCGTGCTCGGGCGCGACTCTTCGTGCGTGTGGTCGGTGGTCGGCCAGAGAACTGCGAGCTGCGAGACACCTGGACGGGTCGGACAGGACAGGCATCGACTGCATGGCGACCTTACGGCCAGCAGGAGGTGAAGTTGTCCACGCCCACGCCGATCATGGACGTCTGGTTCCCGTCCGCGCCGATCATGCCGCCTGCGCCGATCATGGAGTTGTGGCCGGATATTCGACCTCTATATGCCGTTATGCACTGTACACAACTCCATGATCGACGCCTGGGGGGCGGGCGGCGCGGGCCGGGGGCGCAGGCCGGGCGGGGCGGGGCGGACGGGGCTCAGACGGCGGCGATCAGCAGGGCCGGTTGCTCGACGCAGTCGGCGACGTGCCGCAGGAAGCCACCGGCGACTCCCCCGTCGCAGACCCGGTGGTCGAAGGTGAGGCTGAGCTGCGTCACCTTGCGCACCGCCAGCTCTCCCTCCACCACCCAGGGCTTGTCCACGATGCGGCCCACTCCGAGCAGCGCCGCCTCCGGGTGGTTGATGATCGGGGTGGAACCGTCGACACCGAACACCCCGTAGTTGTTGAGCGTGAACGTGCCCCCGGTGAGCCGGGCCGGCGGCAGCTCACCCGCCCGCGCCGCGGTGGTGGTCGCGGCCAGCTCGGCGGCCAGCTCGGCGGTGGTGAGCCGGTCGGC
>NZ_SISL01000606.1:0-2922 GCF_004307965.1 Verrucosispora sp. SN26_14.1
GCCCGGCGGCCCGGCGGTACGCGAGCCCGGCGAGCACCGCCCCGACGACCAGCAGCACCGGATAGAGCAGCGCGAACCACTCCTGCCAGCGGGCGCAACCGGCGAGCGGGCAGAGTCCGCCCGCCAGCGACACCCCCTCCAGCAGTCCGCCGTCCAGCCGCTGCGGCCACGGCGGCGGCGCTCCGGTGGCACCGCTGATGGTGCGCAGCACCGAGAGGGAGTCCTGTCCCGGCGGCGCGACCAGGTTGTCGCGGATCATCGGGGCGATCCCGACGGTGAAGCCGACGAGCAGCAGCAGCCCGGCCCCACCGAGCAACTCCCGACGCACCGCCCACACCAGCGCCAGCCCGGCCACCGCCAGGTACGGCACGATCAGCCAGTCCGACCAGACGGCCACCCCGGCGAGCAGCCCGAAGGCGCCGACGGCCAGCCGACGGTGGCGGACCGTGCCCTGGGCCAGCCCGGCGACCAGCAGCAGCATCGCCAACACCGCGACCTTGACCTCCGGACGGCCGCCGACGGTCGTCACCTGGTCCCGGATCACCCGTTCGGAGCCGAGCGCCAGCAGACCGACGACCAGGGTGGCGAACCAGGGCGACCCGATCCGCCGGGTCAGCCGGTGAATCAGCCAGAGGAACACCGCATAGAGCGCGAGCACCGGCAGTCGCAGCAACGGCCAGCTCGGTCCGCCGACGGCGAGCAGGGGAGCGGCCAGGTACGACTGCAACATGCCCATGTACCGCTGGCCGTACAGGAAGACCGGGTGCTCCCGACCCTCGGCGATGTGCAGCGCGGCCAGGCCGAACGTCGCCTCGTCGCTGTTGGACACCGGCACGGTGTGCAGCACGAGGTACAGGCGGTAGCCGACCCCGGCCAGCCCGAGGAGCAGCGCGACGAAGGCCGGCCGGTCGAGCCGGAACCATCCCCGTCCGCGCTGTCGCCCTGATTGCGACCCTGCACGTGGCACGACCATCGCCCCCGTCGTCGTCCCGACCGGAGTTTCGCACGGTCGGACGCTGCTACGGGCCGGTTCGCCGCAGCCCGGCGGGGTGGGGCGTCCGGGGTGACCGACGGGGTGCCGGGGCGGCTCTCGCGTGGCCGTGGTCGCCGACGTGTGGCAGGGTTGCACCCGTGCCACCCACTCCCGCCGGCCAGTTGGCCATTCCGAACCTGCACCGGGCCGCACGGATCGAGGACGCGGTGCACGCCGTCGTCGAGCGTCGGCTCCGTCGGACGGGCTGGCGGATCAACATCATCGCGTACACCGGGTACGGCGCACCCGGCTGGGCGCGGGTGATGTGCCGGGTGCTGCTCGGGCGACCGGACACCCGCCAGCGGGGCCGGTTGGAGAAGGTCCGGGGCTGGCGCAGCTTCACCACGCTGCCCGCCAAGCACGTCACCGTGACGATCGAGACCGGTGGGGTGACCCACGAGGTGCGGGCCGACCGCAGCGGCTTCGTCGACACCGTCGTCGAGACGAACCTGCCACCCGGCTGGGGAACGGTACGCCTCAGCGTCCCGGACGCCGAGCCGGTCGAGGCCCCGGTCCGCATCCTCGACCCCGAGGTCCGCTTCGGCGTCCTCTCCGACATCGACGACACGGTCATGGTCACCGCACTGCCCCGTCCGCTGCTCGCCGCCTGGAACACCTTCGTGCTCGACGAGCACGCCCGGATGGCGGTACCCGGCATGGCCGTGCTCTACGAGCGCCTGGTCACCGCGCACCCCGGCGGACCGGTCTTCTACCTCTCCACCGGCGCGTGGAACGTCGCCCCGACGCTCACCCGCTTCCTCTCCCGGCACCTCTATCCGGCCGGGCCGCTGCTGCTGACCGACTGGGGACCCACCCACGACCGCTGGTTCCGCAGCGGCCGGGAGCACAAACGCGCCACCCTGGCCCGGCTGGCCAAGGAGTTCCCCGACGTACGCTGGCTGCTCGTCGGCGACGACGGCCAGCACGACCCGGAGATCTACCGCGAGTTCGCCGCCGCCCACCCGGACAACGTGGCGGGCGTGGCGATCCGGCGGCTCTCACCCACCCAGGCGGTGCTGGCCGGTAGCCTCCCCGTCCCGCACGACAGCCCCACCGAGGGGCCGATCGGGCAGAAGTGGCTCTCCGCCCCCGACGGCGCGGGCCTCTGGACCCTGCTGCGCGGCGCCGGCCTCGTCTGAGGCGGCCGCGCTGCTTCTCCCGAGCCTGCCGGGCGTCAGCCGCCGGGCGTGAGCGTCACCTCGCCCGTGCAGCCGGCCAGGTGTCGGCGGTCTTCGAGCAGGTCGATGACGGCCTCCCGGTTGGCGATCCGGGCCTCCGACAGCGCATCCGGGTTCTGCCGCTGACCGGCGATGAAGGTCAGGTTGTTACGGACGGCGGTGTCCAGGCCGTCGCAGTTCTCCGCCGCGCCGCCGTTGAGCGCCGCGTTCGGGTCCGCGTCCGGCACCTCGACCTCGCCGGTGCAGCCGGCCGCCGCGCGCCGCTGTTCGAGCTGGTCGAGGACGGCCTGACGGTTGGCGATCCGGGCCTCCGACAGCGGGTCGGGGAAGACCAACTGGTCGGCGATGAAGGCGAGGTTGCTGCCCACGGCCGTGTCGAGACCCTCGCAGTTCTCGCTCGCCGAACTGGTCCCGGTCGCCGTCGCGAAGGCCACGCCGAGGGTCACCCCGATCGCCACGACCCCCGCGATCTTGCGCTGTCGCGGTGAGGTCCCGCGCCGACTGTTCCGGGTGGTACGTCTGCTGCTCGCCATCGATTCTCTTCCCCTCGTCGTCAGCTACCTCGGAGGTACGGGCGCGCGGGCGCCGACGGTTCACCGCTCGGTGATCTACGTGCGAGCCCGGCGGATTGTTACCGACCTGGTGAGCGAGCTGTCACGCAGACATGAGGCGGTGCGGGTCCCGCGCCGCCTGCGCCGCCCGCCCGCCGCC
>NZ_SISL01000607.1:0-2922 GCF_004307965.1 Verrucosispora sp. SN26_14.1
CTGTTCGCCCTCGCGGTGGCGGTGCTGCGCGGTCGCCCCCGCCCGCCCTCCGCCCCCGCACCTGACCCGTCGATGCCGGCCGGATCGCCACCCACGATCACCCTGCTGACCCCGGCCGTGTCCGCTGCGGTGCCGACGCTCGCCGACCACTTCTCGCCTCGGCGCACCGGGACCTCGCCGACCCGCACCGCCGTGCTGTCCCGCCCGATCGGACCCACCGTCGCGTCCAGGCCCGACGCACGCCCCCGCCCGCCGGGGCGGTCCACGCTGGTCGACCCGTACGCCCTGACCACCGAGGTCCTGCTCGACGGACGGGCGGTCACGGTGTCGCTCGACGGTGCCCGCGCCGATCGGCCCGGCCCGCCGCACACCTGGCGTGCCGGGGTCCGGGAGCCCTGCTCGGCGACCCTTCCGCTCCTGCTCGGTGCGGCGTCCGGCCGAATCCTCCAGGTCGACCTGGCCCGCTGCCCGGACGCGCTGACCCTGGGCGGTCCGCCGCCGCAGCAGCGGTGGTACGCGTCGCGCCTGGTCCGGCAGGTCCTCGACGCCGGTGGTCAGGTCACCGTGGTGGGCGACCTGACCGACGACCGCCTGCCGGCCGAGTGCCGCCGGGTCGCGGACGTCTTCGACCCACGACTGTCGCAGACCTCCGGCGTCGTGCTCGCCGCCGGGCTGGACCGGCGGGCCGTCCAGGTGGCCCGGCAGTTGAGCGTCTGCGGCGGGCCGGTGCCGGTCCTGCTCGGCGACGCGGTGCCGACGCGCTGGTCGATCCGGATCAGCCCGACCGTCTAGCGGGGGAGAGCGGCCCCCACCGGCCCGGACCACCGCGCGCGCAACGCCGGCCCGGGACAGACGTCCCCGCCGGAACGCCGCCCGGACTCCGCCTCGGCGCGACCGCCCTGACGAAGCAGGACCTAGGTGTTCTGGGGTCGGGTGGACTCGCGCAGCGCCCAGGCGACCGCCGCCACCGCCACCGGTGACAGCCAGCCCAGTCCGGACGCGACGGCCCGCACGGCACCGAGCAGGTCCGCCGGCTCGTGGTGCCCGTACACCAGGCAGCCCTTGAACGGCGCGCGGAGCATGGTGCTGATCGTGCGGTGCTCGGTGGCGGCGGTCAACGCGATCACCGGTGATCGCCGGGCCAGCGCCCGCACCAGGTCGGTGCCCTCGGGGGCGGTTATCCGATCGTCGAGCAGGGTCACGGTGGGCCGCATCCGGTCGGCGAGTGCCACCGCCTCACCGGCGTCACCGGTGAGCGCCACCACCCGGATCCGTTCCCCGGTGTCGAGCACGGTACGGATCACCGACCGCTCGCCCGGGTGCGGATGCGCGATCAACACCCTGATCGTCGGCGCGGTCCGACCGACCGCGCGTACCTGCCGACTACCCATCACGCCGAAGTCGCGCCTGGGCTGATACGGCTGCCATCCGGTCCCCGCTCCCGTCGGTGTCGGGCGGTGCGACGTCACCACCGCCCACACAACGGCGCCGGGGCGCGCCGCGTTCAGCCGGTCACCGAATCGGCGTACCGTCCGGGCCCGACCAGCGCACCACCGCCTCCGTTCGGTTGGTCACCCGCAGCTTGGCGAAGATGTGGTTGAGGTGGTTCTTCACGGTCTTCTCGGTGAGCAGCAGGCGTCGGGCGATCGCCGCGTTCGAGTGGCCGGCGCCGAGCAGCTCGACCACCTCCTGTTCCCGCCTGGTCAGGCCGAACTCCTGCCGCATCCGGCGGATCTGCTCGGCACGGCCCACCGTGTCGCGTTCCCGGTTGGCCTGTTCGCGCAGCACCGCGATGGTCACCGAGGCGCCCCGGGGGGAGAGCCAGCCCTGACCGGCGGCCACCGCGTGGACGGCGCGCAGCAGTTCCGCCGGGTCGAACTCGCCGTGTACGAGGTAGCCGCTGGCGCCGCCGCGCAGCATCCCGGCGATCAGCTCGTCGTCGGAGTCGCTCGTCAACACCAGCACCGACGTCTGCTGGGCGAGCTGGTCCACGACGCTGAGTCCGTCGGCGATCGGCATGCGGTGGTCGAGCAGGGTCACGGTCGGCCGTAGCCGGGTCGCCACGGTCACCGCGGTCCGGCCGTCCGGGGCCTCACCGACCACCCGGACGTCCTCGGCGCTGGCGAGGTAGCCGCGGATGGCGGTGCGGACGATCGGATTGTCGTCGACGATCAGCACGTCGATCATCGGGAGGCCGCCTGGCGGGCGCGGCCGGACTCCGGCACCGGACCGGACAGCGGAACCCGGGCCATCACCCGGGTGCCGCGACCGATGTGGGACTCGACGCGCAGGGTGCCACCGACGGCGTGGGCCCGCTCGGCCATGCCGACGATGCCGAAGCTGCCCGCGCCGGAGAGGTCGGTCAGATCCCCGGGCATCGGGAAACCCCTGCCGTCGTCGGTGATGGTGAGTTCCACATGTGCCTCCGAGCGGTGGAGTACTACCTGGACCAGCGTCGCCTCTGCGTGCCGGGTCACGTTCTGCAACGCCTCGCTGAGGATCTGCGCGAGTTCGTAGCGGGCTGCCACGGGAGGCTCGACCGCGTGTGCGATCACCTGAACCGGGACGCCACTGCGCGTCGACCACTCCGCGCAGATGCTCCTCACGTTATCCGGGAAAGGTCGGTCCGGCAGGTCACGGCGCAGCCCGGCGAGCAGGTCACGGGCCTCGCGCACGGCCGCGTCGGCGCCCTCGGAGACGGTGCCGGCGAGTTGCTCGGCCAGGTCCGGTTGCCGACGGAGCAGACCGGGCAGCGCCACCGCGGCGAAGGAGACGCCCCGCAGCGTCTTGGCCACCGAGTCGTGCAGCTCCCGGGCGAGCCGGGCCCGTTCCGAGGCGGCGGCGGAGCGCTGGGCGGCGGTCACCGTCGCCACCGTCGCCTCGATGTAGCGGGCGAGCGCGGCGGTGGCCACCGCCGCGCCG
>NZ_SISL01000608.1:0-2900 GCF_004307965.1 Verrucosispora sp. SN26_14.1
AAGCGTATAAGAGACAGGAAGTAGACCGGCGGGGCCGGCTCCGGCAGGCGGGCCAGACGGGCCTGCTCGACACGGACGTGCGTACCCGCGTGGTCGACCGTCTCACCGCGCCAGAGCGCCCGCACCACGTGCAGGAACTCGTCGGTACGCGCGTACCGCGCCTCCTTGTCCAGGAAGTCGCCGTACGCCCGCTGCTCGTGCGACTCGCCACCGGTGACCACGTTGACCAGCAGCCGCCCCTCGGAGAGGCGCTGGAAGGTGGCGCCCATCTGCGCGGCGAGGGTCGGCGAGAGCAGGCCGGGCCGGAAGGCGACCAGGAACTTCAGCCGCTCGGTGACCTCGGTGAGCATGGCGGTGGTCAGCCAGGCGTCCTCACACCAGGCCCCGGTCGGGGTCAGCGCGCCGACGAAGCCGAGCTGCTCCGCCGTACGGGCGATCTGGCCGAGGTAGCCGATGGTGGGTGGGCGGGAGCCGCCGGCCCTTCCCGCCGACATGCCGTGCCCGCCGCCGACGATGTCCCGGCTGTCGCCGTACGTGGGCAGGAACCAGTGGAACGTCAACGACATGACTCGATCCTTCAGGCGCGCAGGGGTGGGTCCGGCCGTCCACTCCTGAGAGATGGGACGACCATGCGGACAGACTACCGATAAAACCTATCGGTTTAGTAGGCTGCTGCCGTCCCGGACTTCCGTCGATGTCCGCCGATCCCCTCTTCCCGTGTCCAGGAGCCCTCATGCGTACCCCTCCCCCACGTCGTGCCCGCACCGCCCTGCTCACGGCGCTCGCCCTGGTCGCCGCGGTCGGCCTCACCGCGTGCGGCGGGTCGGCCAGTGGCGACGACGACACTCCCCGACTGCGCATCGGTTACCAGCGGTTCGGCGGGCTGAGCCTGGTCAAGGCGCGCGGCGAGGCGCCGGACGCCGAGTGGTCGCTGTTCGAGAGCGGCCCGGCGCTGACCGAGGCGCTCAAGGCGGGCTCGATCGACATCGGACAGACCGGAGAGGCACCGCCGATCTTCGCCGCCGCCGGCAAGATCCCGTTCTCCGTCATCGGGACCTCCGAGCCGATCCCGCAGGGTGAGGCGGTGCTGGTCAAGGAGGACTCCGGGATCCGGACCTTCGCCGACCTGAAGGGACGGACGGTCGCCCTGAACAAGGGCTCCAACGTGCACTGGCTGCTGGTCCGGCTGCTGGAGGCGAACGACGTGACGTTGCAGGACATCAACGTGAAGTACCTCAAGCCCGCCGAGGGGCGACCGGCCTTCGACAACGGGCAGGTCGACGCCTGGGTGATCTGGGACCCGTACTTCGCCCTCGCCGAGCGCCCCGGCGTCCGGATCCTGGCCGACGCCACCGGCCTGGCCAGCAACCGCGAGTACGTGCTGGCACACCCGGACGCGTTGGCGGAGAAGTCCCCGCAGATCGAGTCGTTCCTGCGGACGTACCGGACGGTCACCGACTGGGGCATCGCCAACCCGGCCGAACGCGCCGCGGTGCTCGCCCCCGAGCTGAAGATCCCCGAGGACGTGACCAGCCGGGCCCTGGACCGCAGCGCCCGCGCCCTCGCCCCGGTCACCCCCGCGGTCGGCGACGAGTTGCAGGCCATCGCCGACGGCTTCGCCACCCTGGAACTCATCCCCGGCCCGGTCGACATCCGCTCCCGCATCGACGACCGCTTCACCGAGGTGTACCGGTGACCAGGGCGACCGCGCCACCCGCCGAGGCGCCGGCGACATCGGGCCCCGCAGATCTCGGTACGCCCCGGCCCGCCGAACGGCGGCGACGCACCACGATCCCGACGGTCGCCTGGTGGCGGCTGGCCAGCCCGGTGCTGCTGGTGGCCGCCTGGGAGCTGGCCGCCCGGGTCGGGTGGCTCGCGCCGGAGAAGCTGCCCGCGCCGAGCACCGTGCTGGCCACCGGGTGGCGCCTGGCCAGCGACGGCACCCTGCTGACCCACCTGCTCGACTCGCTCAGCCGAGCCGGTGCCGGACTCCTCATCGGCGGCGGACTCGCCCTGATCCTCGGCGCCGTCGCCGGGCTGCTGCGGCTCGGAGACGACCTGATCGACCCACCGGTCCAGATGGCCCGGATGCTGCCGCACCTCGGGCTGGTACCACTGCTGATCATCTGGGTCGGCATCGGCGAGTCACTGAAGATCAGCCTGGTCGCCCTCGGCGCCTTCTTCCCGCTCTACTTCAACACCTACGCCGGCATCCGGGACATCGACGAGAGACTTGTCGAGGCGGCCCGTACGTGTGGCCTCGGCACCGTCGCCCGGCTGCGGCACGTGGTGCTGCCCGGCGCGCTGCCCGCCCTGTTCCTCGGCCTCCGCCTGGCCATCGGCGCCGCCTGGCTCAGCCTGGTGGTCGGCGAACAGGTCAACGCCCAGACCGGCATCGGCTTCCTGATGATGGAGGCCCGCGAGTTCAGCCAGACCGACGTGGTGGTCCTCGGCCTGCTCGTCTACGCCCTGCTCGGGCTGCTCTCCGACGTGGCCATCCGCACCCTGGAAAGGAGGACGCTGTCATGGCGACGCGGACTTCGGGCAACCTGACCGGCGCGACGGCGGTGCTGACCGCGACCGGCGTACGCCGCGAGTTCGGCACCACCACCGTGCTGGCCGGTGCCTCGCTGAGCATCGCGCCGGGCGAGGTGGTCGCCCTGCTCGGCGGCAGCGGCTCCGGCAAGAGCACCCTACTGCGCGTACTCGCCGGCCTCGACGAGGAGGCCACCGGCGAGACCGCCCTGCGCGGCACCGCCGCGGTCGTCTTCCAGGAGCACCGGCTGCTGCCGTGGAAACGGGTCGCCGACAACGTCGCGCTCGGGCTCTCCGGCCCGGACGTGGCCCAGCGGGTCGACCGGGCGCTGACGGAGGTCGGCCTCGCCGACCGCCACCGCGCC
>NZ_SISL01000609.1:0-2884 GCF_004307965.1 Verrucosispora sp. SN26_14.1
GGGCGGGGGTGCCCGGCGCCACCGGCCAGCCGCAGTCGCCCGCCACCGGGCAGGTTGACCTCGGTGGCGCTCACAGCGACAGCTCCGGGATCTCGACGCGGCGCCCCTCGCGGGCCGATACCAGACCCAGCTCGGCCAGTTGCACGCCGCGCGCCCCGGCCAGGAAGTCCCACGGGAACGGCTCGCCGACGGCGACGTGCCGCAGGAACGCCTCCCACTGCACCTTGAAGCCGTTGTCGAACTCCTCGTTGTCCGGCACTTCGGTCCACTGCGACCGGAAGTCCTCGGTGGCCGGCAGGTCCGGGTTCCACACCGGCTTCGGGGTGACCGCGCGGTGCTGCACCCGGCAGCGACGCAGTCCGGCCACCGCGCTGCCCTGCGTGCCGTCGACCTGGAACTCGACCAGTTCGTCCCGGTGCACCCGGACGCACCAGGAGGAGTTGAGCTGGGCGATCACGCCGCCGGCCAGCTCGAACACGGCGTACGCGGCGTCGTCGGCGGTGGCCGCGTACGGGCGACCCCGCTCGTCGACGCGCTGCGGGATGTGCGTGGCGACGGTGGCCGAGACGCTGCGGACCTCGCCGAAGAGTTCCGCCAGCACGTAGTGCCAGTGCGGGAACATGTCGACCACGATGCCGCCGCCGTCGGAGGCCCGGTAGTTCCACGAGGGACGCTGGGCGGGCTGCCAGTCGCCCTCGAAGACCCAGTAGCCGAAGTCGCCGCGCACCGACAGCACCTGACCGAAGAAGCCGCCGTCGAGCAGCCGCTTGAGCTTGCGCAGCCCGGGCAGGAAGAGTTTGTCCTGCACCACGCCGGTGCGGATGCCGGCGGCGTTCGCGGCACGGGCCAGGTCCAGGGCGGCGGCGGTGTCCTCGGCGAGGGGCTTCTCGGTGTAGATGTGCTTGCCGGCCTCGATGGCCTGCCGGATCGCCTTCTCCCGCTGCTGGGTGACCTGCGCGTCGAAGTAGATCTCGACGTCGTCGCGGGCCAGCGCCGAGGTCAGGTCGGTGGTCCAGTCGGTCAGGCCGTGCCGTTCGGCGATCTCCCGCAGCTTGGCCTCGCTGCGGCCGACCAGCACGAGGTGCGGCCAGAGGGTGGTGCCGTCGGGCAGCCGTACGCCGCCGGCGTCGCGGATGGCCAGCAGGGAGCGCACCAGATGCTGCCGGTATCCCATCCGGCCGGTGACGCCGTTCACGATGATGCCGATCGACCTGCGGGTCATGGGGGTCCTTCCGTCGTACACGCTCAGGTAAGCGCTTTCCCCGCGTAGCCTAGGCCGGGCCGCCGCGCCGAGGCAAGCGCTCTCCCGGCAGCGATATTTCCGGCACCCATCACCCACCGACCGGTGCCGGCCACCGTCCCGACACCGTGCGAAGCGCGCTGAGCTGGGCCGCGACCAGCGGTGTGAGCTGCCGGAACCGGCCCCCGAGCGGGAGACCTCGACTGCGGTACGGTGACGCTGGCCGCAGGCGCGCGGCGTGAGCGCAAGGGGGCGGTACGTGGCGACTCTGTCCGATGTGGCCCGGCGGGCCGGCGTCTCCCCCGCCACCGCCTCTCGGGTGATCAACGGCAGCAGCAAGCCGGTCACCGACGAGTTGCGGGAGCGGGTGCTCCAGGCCGTCGCCGAGTTGCAGTACGTGCCCAACGCCCACGCCCAACTGCTCGCCCGCTCGCACCGGGGCGCGGTCGGCGTGATCGTGCACGACGTCTCCGACCCGTACTTCTCCGAGATCACCCGGGGCCTGCAACGGGTCGCCACCGACCAGGGTCGGCTGCTGATGATCTGCAACAGTTACCGCGACCCGGAACGCGAGTTGGAGTATGTCGAGCTGCTGCGCGGGCACCAGGTGGCCGCCATCATCCTGGCCGGCTCCGGCTACCACGACACGGAGTTCACCCGCCTGCTCAACGGCAAGCTGACCGCGTACGAGGCGACCGGCGGGCGGGTCGCGGTGATCGGCCGGCACGAACACTCCGGCGACGCGGTGATGCCCGACAACCGCAGCGGCGCCCGGCTGCTCGGGCAGGAGCTGTGCCGGCTGGGCCACGACCGGATCGGGGTGGTGGCCGGCCCCCAGGTGTTGACCACCACCACCGACCGGTTGACCGGGCTGCGCGAGGAACTCACCGCCCACGGCCGCGACCTGCCGGAACACCGCATCCGGTACGCCGAGTTCGACCGCGACAGCGGTGCCGCCGCCACCGCCGCCCTGCTCGACGCGGAACCGGAGCTGACCGCCATCGCGGCGCTCAACGACTCGATGGCGATCGGCGCGCTGGCGCTGCTGCGCTCGCGCGGGCTGGCGGTGCCCGACCGGGTCAGCGTCGTCGGCTTCGACGACATGCCGATGGCCCGGGACGTCACCCCGACGCTGACCACGATCCGGCTGCCGCTGGTGGAGATGGGCGCGCGGGCGATGGCGCTGGCCCTGGACCCGGGTGCGGACCGCCCCCGGGTGGAGTCGCTCGCCGCCGAGCTGGTCCGCCGGGACAGTTCCGCCCCGCCACCCGGCTGACCGCCGGGCCGCCGCGATCGGGTTGCGCGGCTGAGATAGACGTAGTGTCATGCGTAGATTACTGATCTCCGCCGCGCTCGCCGTGGCGATGGTGGCCGGCGCCACCGGGCCGGCGGTGGCGGCTCCTCCGGGCAGCCCCGCGCCCCGGCCGGCCGCCACCGGCTGGTCGATGGCCGGCGGCGAGCTGACCTGGCGTTCGAGCACCCGGGTGCCGGTCGGTGGTGCCGCGGTCGAGTTCTGGTCCGGTGACCGGCGGCTCGGCCAGGCCCGCCCGCACCCGGACGGACACACGTTCAGCCTGCCGCTGACCGGGCCGGTCGAACCCGACGAGCTCAGCGTGCGCGCCGGCGGTAGGCGGCTCGACGGGG
>NZ_SISL01000061.1:0-20341 GCF_004307965.1 Verrucosispora sp. SN26_14.1
GTCACGGGCGCCGCGTGCCGCGGCGCCCGTGACCGTGCCAGCGTAGCCGCAGCACGCACCCCACGTTCTGCTCCTTGATGCCAGTTTCGCCACCGGTCGTCCAGTTCCGCACCGGACGAACCGGCGTTTTCGGTCAGCTCCACCGACCCCGACGGACGACCTCGTCGACCGGACGGCGTCCCCGACGCAAAGATGGTGACCGGTGGTCGGGGGCACGGTAACCGATCGTGAGCGCGCCGATCGGGTGGTACGCCTCAGGCACGCCGAACGCCTCCCGGTAGGACGACAACCGCTGCGGCGGGATGCCGAAAAAGCACGACCCGAGCCCCTCGTCCACGGCGGTCAGCATCATCAGCAACGCGGCGAATCCGGTGTCGACGAACCAGTACGGCACCGGCCAGCGGTCCGTCGACCGGTCCTCCCAGCCCTTGTCCGGCTCGGCGTACCGTTCGAGGTAGACGGAGCGGTTCGCGTGCGGCACCACGATCAGCGGAGCACGCCGCATCCCGGTCAGCCAGCGTCCCGTACCGCCGTCCTCCGGGGTGCTGACCGCCCAGAACCGCTCCCGGTCCGCCGGCTCCTCCAGCACCAGGAAACCCCAGCCCTGCGAGAAGCCGGCCGACGGGGCGCGGACCGCGTGGTCCATCAGCCGCTCCACGACCTCCGGCGGGACCGGACGGTCCGGGTCGTAGTTGCGCACCATGCGGCGCCGCCGGACGACCTCTGCGAACTCCACGTCGTACCTCCTCGCCGGCTCAGTTGCCCGGCCGGACGCCCCAGTCTCCGCGCCAGGTGTCGCCAGGCGCCAGAGTGATCAGATCCCGACCCGAACGGTAGGCGTCCGGCGGGCAGGTCATCGGCTCCACCGCCACCGACCGGCGGAAACGCTCCCCGGTCAGGGTGTCACCGGTGTAGACCTGCCACCAGCCGAACTGGGCGTCGGCCCAGATCTCGAGGCCGTGCGAACGGTCCGGTGCGCTCAGCGTCACCGCCGAGCCGCCGTCGGCGTTCCGGATCACCTGCCCGAATGCCAGGTCCAGCACCGCGTCGCCGATCCGGCGCGGCTCGGTGTAGTCGTACTCGGTGCCGGCGACCTTGGCCACGCCCACCGGCAGCAGCCGCCCGTCCAGCAGCAGCCGGGTCTCTCCCGGCACCCGCATCACCACGTCCTCCACCGCCACCCCGGGCAGTCGCAGGTAGGGGTGCACGGAGAAGCCGAACGGCACCGACTCCACGCCGACGTTGGTCACCTCGTGCGCGGCCCGCAGCCCGTCGGCCCCCACGCTCCAGCGGGTACGCAGCCGCAGCGGCCACGGGTAGCCCGGCTGCGCCGGCATGTCGAGCCCGACGACGACCTCGTCCGGCCGCTGCTCGACGAGCTCCCAGCGGGCCCAGTTGACCAGGCCGTGGATGGCGTTGTGCCGCTCCGGCTCGGTGAGGTGGAGCTGGTACGACTGCCCGTCGAAGGGGTACACGCCGTCGCGGATCCGGTTCGGCCAGGGAGCCAGCACCTGCCCGGCCGAGCCGGGGCACAACTCGTCGGCGGCGTACCCGTCGAGGTGCTCCACCCCGTCCTGCCGGTAGGTGCGGACCCCGCCGCCCACCTCGACGATGACCGCCTCGTGACCTGCGGCGGAAATGGTCCACTGTGCCCCGGACAGGGGACGCGGCTCGCTGCTGCTCATGTCGCCAGACCCTAGCCCCCGGAACCGCTCTCCGCTCGCCGTGCCGGGTGGTCCTCGGAAGCGCCCTCGGCGGTCGCCGTCACCGGCGGCCGGTACCGCCGCAACGCCGGGAACGCCACCGCGAGAACGACCGCCAGCCCCGCCGCCACGAGACCGCCGCCGACCCACGCGACGCCGCTGCCGAAGCCGGTCGCCATGGCACCCGCCCGCAGGTCGCCCAGGCGCGGCCCACCCGCCACCACCACGGTGTTGACGCCCTGGAGCCGGCCGCGCATCCGGTCCGGCGCATAGATCAGCAGGATGGACTGCCGCACCACCGAGCTGATCAGGTCGGCCGCCCCGGCCAGCACCAGCAGGACGATGACCAGCCAGAGCTGCCGGGCCAACCCGGCCAGCGCCACCGCCAGGCCCCAGCCCACCACGGCGAGCACCAGCACCAGCCCCTGGCGGCGTACCCGGCCGATCCAACCGGAGACGAGCCCGGCGAGCAGCGAGCCGATCGCGATCGAGCTGTAGAGCCAGCCCACCGCCGCACCCCCGCCGAACCGCTCGGTGGCGACCTCGGGGAAGAGCGCCCGGGGGAAGGCGAACACCATCGCGATCAGGTCGATGGCGAAGGAGAGCAGCAGCACCGGGCTGGCGGCCAGATACCGGAACCCGTCGACGACACTGCGCAGCCCGGCCTGCCGGGGCGTACCGTCCGGGTCCGGCTCGGGCGGCATCGCGGGCAGCCGCAGGGCCGCCCAGACCAGGGCGACGAGCAACACCGCGTCCACCGCGTACGCGATCGGCAGCGCCACGTCGAGGTGCCAGGTGGCCAGGATCAGGCCGGCGGCCAACGGCCCGAGGACCGAGGTGGCCATCGCGGTGGTGAAGTTCAGCGTGGTCGCGGCGGGCACCAACTCGGCCGGGACCAGCCGGGCCACCAGCGCGCTGCGGGCCGGCCCGCTGATCGCGTACGCGACCGAGCTGAGCGCCACCAGCCCGAGCAGCAGCAGCGGGCTGCCCACCCCCAGCAGCGCCTGCGCCAGCAGTCCCGCCACCGCGACCCAGAGCAGCACCGAGCCGGCGGTCAACACCAGCCGACGGTCGATGGCGTCGGCCACCGCCCCGCCCCAGAGCCCGAACACCAGCAGCGGCACGAAGGCGGCGATACCCAGCAGCCCGACCCAGAGCGAGTCCTGGGTGAGGGCGTACATCTCCACCGGTACGGCGACCGCGGTGAACTGGAAGCCGAACATGGCGATGCCGTTGCCGAGCCAGAGCCGCCGGTACGCGGTCACCCGCAGCGGACGCAGGTCGATGGCCCAGCGCCGCCGTTCGCGGGGCCGGTCTGTCTCGGTCGAGGTCACGGGGCCAGCCGCTCCACGACCCAGTCGTCGGCGTCGCGGCGGAACCGCAGCCGGTCGTGCAGCCGAC
Source organism: Verrucosispora sp. SN26_14.1 (assembly GCF_004307965.1). NCBI lineage: Bacteria > Bacillati > Actinomycetota > Actinomycetes > Micromonosporales > Micromonosporaceae > Micromonospora > Verrucosispora sp. SN26_14.1. The sequence goes on from NZ_SISL01000061.1 coordinate 3,105, forward strand.
TGGCCCGGCCCTGCCAGAACTCCACCGAATCGGGCCGGACCCGCAGCCCGCCCCAGTGCGGCGGGGCGGGGATCGGGTCCACGTCGGCGAACCGCTCCGCCACCGCCCGGTACGCCTCGTCCAGCGCCGCCCGGTCCGGCAGGACCGACGACTGGGCACTGGCCCAGGCACCCAGTCGGGAGCCGCGCGGCCGGCTGGCGAAGTACGCCTCGGTCTCCGCCCGGTCGATCCGTTCCACCCGGCCGGCGACGATCACCTGCCGCTGCATCGGGAACCACGGGAAGACCAGGCTGGCGTACGGGTTGACGTCCGCCTCGACGCCCTTGCGCGAGCGGTGGTTGGTGAAGAAGACGAAGCCCGCCGGGTCGTAGCCCTTGAGCAGCACAGTCCGCGCGCTCGGCCGCCCCTCGGCGTCGGCGGTGCCGACCACCATGGCGTTGGGCTCGGGCAGCCCGGCGGCGACCGCGTCGGCGAACCACCTGTCGAACTGCGTGTGCCACTGCGCCGCCAGGTCGGCCTCGACCAGGCCGGTGTCCGCGGCGTACTCGTGACGCATCCCCGCGGGTGGCGGTGTGTCGCCCGTCACGTTTCCTCCCTCTGGATCAGGCTGCCCGCCCCCGCGACCAGCCCGTCGGGGCCAGTCTTACCGAGAGCCCCACGGCACCTGCCGTCGGGGATGTCGTCAGCAGCACATCCGAGACGGGTCGCATACCCGATCACCAGCAGGCAAGATGTCACGAACACACATCCGGAGAGGGTCGCCTGAGGCGCTCACCCGGCCGGGGCCGGGGCACCGAGCCGGGCGGGCGCACCGACACACACCAGGAGAAGTGAATGGCCGACTTCAAACCCGGACTCGAGGGCGTCGTAGCGTTCGAGACCAAGATCGCCGAACCGGACCGCGAGGGTGGCGCGCTGCGCTACCGCGGGGTCGACATCGAGGATCTGATCGGCCAGGTCTCCTTCGGCAACGTCTGGGCGCTGCTGGTCGACGGCCGGTTCGGCCCCGGCCTGCCGCCGGCCGAGCCGTTCCCGGTGCCGGTGCACTCCGGCGACATCCGGGTCGACGTGCAGTCCGCGGTGGCGATGCTCGCACCGTACTGGGGCCTGGACCAGATGCTGGACATCTCCGACGAGCAGGCCCGGGAGGACCTCGCCCGGGTGTCGGTGACCGCGCTCTCCTTCGTCGCCCAGTCCGCCCGTGGCCTCGGGCTGCCGGCGGTGCCGCAGAAGGAGATCGACAAGGCGGAGACGATCGTCGAACGCTTCATGAAGCGGTGGCGCGGCGAGCCCGACCCCCGGCACGTCAAGGCCGTCGACGCGTACTTCATCTCGGCCGCCGAGCACGGCCTGAACGCCTCCACCTTCACCGCCCGGATCGTCGCCTCCACCGGCGCGGACGCCGCCGCCTGCATCTCCTCGGGCATCGGTGCGCTCTCCGGCCCGCTGCACGGCGGCGCACCGTCCCGGGTGCTCAGCATGCTGGAGGCGGTCGAGCGCAGCGGCGACGCGGAGAGCTACGTCAAGGGTGTGCTCGACCGGGGCGAGCGGCTGATGGGCTTCGGCCACCGCGTCTACCGGGCCGAGGACCCGCGTGCCCGGGTGCTGCGTCGCACCGCCAAGGAGTTGGGCGCGCCGCGCTTCGAGGTCGCCGAGGCGCTGGAGCGGGCCGCGCTGGCCGAGTTGCAGGCCCGCCGCCCGGACCGGGTGCTCGCCACCAACGTCGAGTTCTGGTCCGCCGTGGTGCTCGACTTCGCCGAGGTGCCCGCGCACATGTTCACCTCGATGTTCACCTGCGCCCGGATGGGCGGGTGGAGCGCGCACATCCTGGAGCAGAAGCGGCTCCAGCGACTGGTCCGCCCCTCCGCCCGGTACGTGGGCCACGGCCCGCGCAAGCCGAACGAGGTCGAGGGCTGGGACGCCGTCCCCCACGACGTCTGAGGTGTAGGCACCGCCCGACGTCCCAGGTGTAAGGAAGGGACCCTTTCTACCGCCTCCGGTAGTACAGGGGTCCCTTCCTAACATCCAGGCCCGGCACCCGGCACCCGGCACGGACGCGCGGCGCTCGACGGCGCGGCGCTGGACGGCGCGGCGCGGAGGGCGGGTACGCGCCGGTGGCGGGTGGTGGTGTGGGCGACGCCACGGCCTGTGGCGGACGCCTCACGGTTGGGGTTGGGACCAGCACCCGGCGGGGCGTCGACGGGTGCAAGGATGAATTCCGGCAGCGCCGCCCGATGGGCTCGACCCCGGCTTCGACCGTGCACCCGCACGCGCCCGCCGTCGGTCCGCCCCACCTGCTCACCCGGGCACCGACCCATGCGGAAGGATCTTTACGACCGTGGCTGACGCACCGACCATCCGGATTCCCGACGAGATCAAGCCCGCCGACGGCCGGTTCGGCTGCGGGCCGTCCAAGGTCCGTCCGGCGGCGGTCTCCGCGCTCGCCGAGGTGGCCACCAGCTACCTGGGCACCTCGCACCGGCAGAAGACCGTCCGCGACCAGGTGTCCCGACTGCGCTCCGGCATCGCCGAGTTCTTCTCGCTGCCCGAGGGCTACGAGGTGGTGATCGGCAACGGCGGCACCACCGCGTTCTGGGAGGTCGCCACGTTCGGCCTGGTCCGTGACCGGGCCCAGTTCGCCAGCTTCGGCGAGTTCGGCGCCAAGTTCGCCAAGTCCGTCAAGGACGCGCCGTTCCTGGGCGAGCCGACGATCCGCAAGTCGGACGCGGGCAGCGCGCCGACCCTGACCGCCGAGGCCGGCGTGGACGTCTACGCCACCCCGCACAACGAGACCTCGACCGGTGTGGCGGTGCCGATCAGCCGCGTGACCGGTGCCGACCCGGGCTCGCTGCTGCTGGTCGACGCCACCTCCGGTGCCGGTGGCCTGGAGGTCAACGTCGGCGAGACCGACGTCTACTACTTCGCCCCGCAGAAGTGCTTCGGCTCCGACGGCGGGCTCTGGCTGGCCCTGATGTCGCCGGCCGCGTTGGAGCGGGCCGCCGAGATCAAGGCCTCGGGCCGGTACATCCCGGCCTTCCTCGACCTGGTCACCGCGATCGACAACTCGCGGCTGGAGCAGACCTACAACACCCCGGCGCTGGCCACCATCTTCCTCGCCGCCGAGCAGACCGACTGGATGAACTCCCAGGGCGGGCTGGCCTGGGCGGCCAAGCGGACGGCCGAGAGCGCCGCGACCGTGTACGGCTGGGCCGAGCGCTCGACCGTCGCCACCCCGTTCGTCACCGATCCGGCGCTGCGCTCCAACGTGGTCGCCACCATCGACTTCGCCGACGGGGTGGACGCCACCGCGATCGCCAAGGCACTGCGCGCCAACGGCATCGTGGACACCGAGCCGTACCGGAAGCTCGGCCGTAACCAGCTCCGGGTGGCGCTCTTCCCGGCCGTCGAGCCGGCCGACGTGGAGGCGCTGACCGCCTCGATCGACTACGTGGTCGAGCGACTCTGAGTGAACTCGCGGTGACCCTGCGGGCCCGGCCGACCCACTGTGGTCGCCGGGCCCGCGCCGTACGCCGACCATCGCCACTGTCGTACTCGTAACACTGACCCGCCGCACAGCGCTCAGCAGCGGGGAATTAGGCTGCTCAGCTCGACTTGCCCGGGCGTGGCGTCTCCCACCAGGCTGCGGATGGGCGTACCGTGGAGCGCAACGCCCCGGGTGGCCGGCTCGTGGCGTAACGGCCAGCGAGGCGGGACGGAGGCAACGCGATGCGCCCAGTACGCTTCGTCGCCCTCTCCGAGGACGGCCAGGCCCTGGTGCTCGCCGACGAGGTCGGGCGACTGCTCGCCCTCCCCATCGACGAGCGTATCGCCGGGGCGATGCACGCCGAGCCGGGTGCGCCCACGCTCGCGGTGGCACCGTCCACCGCAGACCCGGTGCCGTCGCTGTCCCCTCGGGACATTCAGGCCCGGATCCGCTCCGGCGAGTCCGCCGAGGACGTCGCCCGGATCGCCGGAGTACCGGTCGACCGGGTGCTCCGCTACGCCGGGCCGGTGCTCCAGGAGCGGGCGATGCTCGCCCAGCACGCCCGTCGTACCCGACTCAAGGGCGCCGAGAAGCCCACGCCCCTCGCCGAGGTGGTCAACGGCCGGCTCGCCCAGCACGGGATCGACACCGAGAAGATCTCCTGGGACGCGTGGCGCCGCGACGACGGCACCTGGCGGATCGTCGCCACCTGGCCGTCCGGTAAGGCCACCGCCCAGGCGGTCTGGGATCTGGACAAGACCCGGCAGTCGGTGGCCCCGCACGACGACATGGCGCAGTATCTCTGCGCCGAGCGTCCCGCGCCGCTCCTCGGCCAGGAGCCGGCACCGGAGCGTGGCGGGCACGCGCTGCCCGGCCCGTCGCGCGGTGAGCCGAGCCGGGGTGGGCACGGGCTGCCCTCGCCGGCCGACCCGAGTCGCTCCGGTCGGGACCCGATCCGGGCCGGCCGCGACGCGCTGCTCGCCTCTCTCGACCGTCCGCTCGGCTCCACCTCGGGCCGTGGTCTCGAGCCCCGCTCGCCCGCCGCGCTCGCCGGTGGCCAGGACACGCCGCGCCGGGCCGTCGGTGGCGGCGCAGCCGCGCTGCTCGGCGGTGGTCAGGGTTCCGCCTTCGACGACGACGCCGACGCGCCCAAGGAGGTCCCGGCCGTGCCGTCGCTGGCCGTGCTGCGACCGCGCCGTACGGGTGCCCCGGCCGCCTCGACCAACGAGTCGACCGAGGCCGGCGCCAAGCCGCGTAAGCGGCTGCCGAGCTGGGACGACGTCCTCTTCGGCAGCGGTCCTGCGGCCCGCGAGTCCTCCTGACCGGGCACCGGCCACGCGCCGGTGCCCGCCGAGGGCGCTGAGCTAGGAGAGCGGCCACGCCGCGAGGCGGTGATGGGCCGGCTCCGGCCCCACCTCGCTGCGGGTGAGGACGAGTTCCCCGGCCGCCCATTCGGGTCCCCGGTAGTCCGTCAGGGCGGTGAGATCGGCGTCCACGTCGGCCGGTGACATCCGGTCACCGGGGCGGGCCACGGTCAGGTGCGGACGCAGCGGTTTCTCGTCGTACGGCAGGCGGGCGTGACGTAGCCGGGAACGGATCAGCCGCCCCAGCACGTGCACTGCCTCGACCTCGCCGCCCACCCCGACCCAGAGCACCGTGAAGCGTCCCCGGCCGAACCGCCCACCACCGGCCAACCGGAGTCGGGGTGCGGCGGTGCGCCCTTCCCGCGACCACTCGGCGGCGAGCCCCAGGGCACTCTCCACCTCGACCAGCCGCCCCGGGTCGACGTCACCGAGGAACGCGAGGGTGAGGTGGGCCCGCGCCGGGTCGAGCAGTCGGACGTTGGTCCCGGCGTCAGCGGCGGCACCGAGCCGGAGCCGGGCCACCCGGTCGGTCAGGTGCGCGACCGCCTCGGTCGGCGGATGGATCGCGGTGAAGAGTCGCACCGGGTGAAGGATCGCAGCTACCGGTGCCGTTCGCGCTGCCCGGGGCGGGTCGCCGGCAGTCGCAGCCCGGCGGCGTCCAGCTCACTCTCCACCCGGACCCGTTCGATCTGCCGGTCGACGCCGGTCAACTCGGCCAGGTGCTCGGTCACGCCGAGTGCCCGGCAGGCCAGCCGGAGCCGGTCGTCGTACGCGTCGAGCACGCTGCTGTGCCACACCACGGCCGCCCCGGCACCGCCGACCCGTTCCCGCCGCAGGCACCGCAGGTCGGCCGCGATCTGCTCCAGCGGACGCCGGTCGTGCCGGTCCAGGGCGTCGAGGTCGGCCCGTACGGCGTGCCCGTCGGCGGCCAGCGACCGGCGCAACGCGACGATCAGCCGCTGTTCCCGACGCCGTACGCGCCACTGCGCGCACCCGTAGGTGGTCCGGCCGATGATGTCGTCGGCACCGACCACCAGCACGATCAGTACCGGCAGGAGGACAACGCCGGTCAGCGACAGGGCGAGCAGCAGCGAGCGCAGGACCTCCACGGAAAGAAGCTATGCCGATGCGGAGCGTGATGTAACCGATTTTCCGGTATCCGCGCCGGGCACCCCACCACGCGGGCACCCGGCACCGTGGGCTCAGACCTGGGTGACGTAGAAGCGCGGCATCGGCAGGATCCGGAACCGCAGCCGGGCGCCGTCGTGGCGAAGCTGCCAGGCCAGCGCGATCAGGGCGGCGGCCAGGGAGATCAGCCCACCGGCCCAGATGCTGACCCCGGCTCCGAAGGTCTCCGCGACCCAGCCGATCAGTGGCGCGCCGACCGGGTTGGTGCCCAGGAACACCAGCACCCACAGAGCCATCACCCGGCCCCGGAAGGCCGCGTCGGTGCCGAGCTGGACCCGCTGGTTGGCCGCCTGGGCGAAGAAGACCATGAAGAAGCCGGTCGGCACCAGCAACACCACGACCATCCAGTACGTGGGCGCGAGGCCGACGAGCGTCCCGAACACGGCACAGGCGACGGCGGCACCCAGCACCAGCCACACCGAGGGACGGCTGCGCCGCCCGGTGCCGGCCAGCGCACCCACCAGCGCGCCCACCGCGAGCGTGGTGCTGAACAGGCCGAACGAGGCCGCCCCGGTCTCGAACACGGTCTTGGCCAGCGCCGCTAGGGTGAGCTGGAAGTTGAACAGTGCCATGCCGATCACGGACATCACGGCCATCGGCAGCACCAGGTCGGGGCGTCGGCTGACGTACCGCAACCCGTCCAGGACGGTCGCCGAGGCCCGCTCGTCGCGCGGCGGCAGCGGATCCCGGTGCAGCTCGGCGGTACGCATCTGGATCACCGTGATGAGCGGGCCGATCGAGCTGAGCGCGGTGAACAGGAAGACCGGTCCGACGCCGAAGAGGGCGATGGCGACACCGGCGACAGCGGGGCCGACGATCCGGGCCGAGTTGAACACGGCCGCGTTGAGCGAGAGCGCGTTCGGCAGCAGCGGAGTGCCGACCAGCTCGGATACGAACGCCTGGCGAACCGGGGTCTCCACCGCGTTGGCCACGCCCAGCAGGGCGGCGAAGACGAAGACGTGCCAGAGCTGGACCAGACCGGTGAGCACCAGCAGCGCCATCGCCAACGACAACACCGTCCAGAAGGCGTTGGCGACGAAGAGGAGCATCCGCTTGTCGTACCGGTCGGCCAACCGCCCGGAGATCAGTGTGAGCAGGAGCACCGGGGTGAACTGAAGGGCGACGACCACGCCGAGCGCGGTGGCCGAATCGCCGGACAGCTCAAGAACCAGCCAGTCCTGAGCGATGAACATCATCCAGACACCGATCAGTTTGACCAGTTGCCCGGAGGCGAAGAGCCGGTAGTTGCGGACTTGTAGGGACTGGAACATCGTGCTGAGCCTCGCCTGCACTCTTGGTGCGCCTCCTCGCGTCGTACGCGTCATCAACGACGGACGTCACGGCACGGCGCACACCCGGTGTGCGGTGTCAGGCTCGGGAGACTCGCTGCAGAATCTCCGCTGCGTGGTGCAGCGTCTCCCGGTCGGCATCGCTCAGCTCGGCCAGCCGGTGGGCCAGCCATTCGTCCCGTACCCGCTCGAACTGGTCGAGCACGGCCCGGCCCCCCTCGGTCGCCGCGAGGATGACCTGCCGGCCGTCGGTCGGGTGGGGCGTGCGCTGCACGAGGCCGCGCTCCTCCAGCTTCGCGACGATCTTGGTCATCGTCGGTGGCTGCACCCGTTCGACGTCGGCGAGTTCCCGCGGCGTGAGCGCGCCCGCCAGCTTGAGGCTGGTGAGCGCGGACAACTGGGTGACCGTCAGGTCACCGACCGGCCGGGCCTGGCGGACCCGCCGGTTGAGCCGGGTGATCGCATCTCGCAGCTGATGGGCCAGCTGCGCCGGTGGCATGCTCTGAGCCGTCACCGTCCGCTCCGTCACGTTAGTTAGCCTAGCTAATGAGACCCGAAGTCGGCAGCGAATATGACCACGCTCACCCGGGTGATCATCGATCCCGGGCCGGGCTGCGCCCGCGTTGTGCGCGGTACGCACGCCCGACCCGGGGCCGGCGTCAGAACAGCGACTCGATCGGGCCGCGCAGGAAGTACACCACGAACAGCACCGCCACCCCGTACAGCAGGGGGTGGATCTCCCGGGCCCTGCCCTTGGCCAGCTTCATCACCACGTACGCGATGAGCCCGGCACCGATGCCGTTGGAGATGGAGTACGTGAACGGCATCAGCACGATGGTGAGGAACGCCGGGATGGCGATCTCGTGGTCGGACCAGTCGATGGTGCGTACCGCGGTCATCATCAGGAAGCCGACCACCACCAGCGCGACCGACGCCGCCTCGAACGGCACCACCACGACCAGCGGCGCGAGGAACATCGCCAGCAGGAACAACACGCCCGTCACCAGGTTGGCCACGCCGGTCCGGGCGCCCTCCGCGACACCGGCGGCACTCTCGACGAACGACGTGTTGCTGGAGACGCTGGCCGCACCACCGCTCGCCGCGGCGATCGAGTCGACCAGCAGGATCTCCTTGGTCCGGGGTGGGGTGCCCTGGTCGTCGAGCATGCCGCCCTCCTGACCGACGGCCACCATCGTGCCCATCGTGTCGAAGAAGTCGGTGATCAACAGCGTGAAGATGAACATCAGCACGACCAGCCAACCGGCCCGCTCCCACGACCCGAGCACGTTGAACTTGCCGAGCAGCGACAGGTCCGGCACGTCGAACGGGTTGCTGGGCAGCGTCGGGACGTTCAGCGACCACCCCTTCGGGTTCGGTACGCCGTTGACCATCGACGGGCCGATGTTGCCGAGCGCCTCGACCACCATCGCCAGCAGCGTCGAGGCGAAGATGCCGATCAGGATGGCCCCGCGTACCCGGCGCACCACCAGCGCCAGGGTCAGCAGCAGACCCACCACGAACACCAGCATCGGCCAGCTCACCAGCTTGCCGCCGATGCCCAGCCCCACCGGGACGGTGGTGTTCGCCTCGTCGGGGAGTCGCCGGACGAAACCGGAGTCGACCAGCCCGATGATGGTCAGGAACAGTCCGATGCCGACGCCGATCGCCGTCTTCATCTGGGTCGGCACCGCGCGGAACACCGCGGTACGCAACCCGGTCAGCACCAGCACCGCGATGATCACACCCTCGATCACCACCAGGCCCATCGCGTCGGCCCAGGTCATCTCCGGAGCGATCTCGTACGCCACCAGCGCGTTGACCCCGAGACCGGCGGCCACCGCCAGCGGGAAGCGGCCGACCACCCCCATCAGGATGGTCAACAGACCCGCGAGCAGGGCGGTGGCCGCCGCGATCGCCGGGATCGGCAGCGTGTTGCCGTCGCCGTCGGCGGCACTGCCGAGGATGAGCGGGTTGAGCACCACGATGTACGCCATCGTGAAGAAGGTCGCCAGGCCACCGCGTACCTCACGGCTCATCGTCGAGCCGCGGGCCGAGATCTCGAAGTACCGATCGAAGCCGTTGCGGGGACGGCCGGGATCGAGTGGGGTGCCCTCGTCGGGCGGCGCTACTGCCATCAGGAACCTCACAGCAGATCATCGGGTTGTCGCGCGCATCGTCGCAGAACCCGAGGCGGTGGAAAAGCGTCACGTACCCTGGCCGGGTGCCGAAGCAGCAGCCCCGCCCCGAGCCGCTCGACCCGCCGATGGTGCCGTTCGCGCTGGCCGGGATCGTGGCCTGGGCGGTCGCCGGCCTGGTGCTGCTGCCGTTCCGGGACCGGCTGATCGACAGCGGTCACGAGAACTGGCTCTGGATCTGCCTGGCCGGCTTTCTGTGGGGCTTCCCCGGTCTCGCGGTGATGATGCGCCACGACGCCCACCGACGGCGACGACGCGCCGCCGGCTGAGCGAACCCGCCGGGGCGGTCCGCCTCCTGCCGATCAGGAGTGGCCGTACGGCTCCGCCGGCTCGCCGGACTCCACGGACCCGGGCGCACGGCTGACCGTCATCGGCTCCATCGCGCTGTCGTCGTACACCGTGGGCATCTCGTCCACCGGCGTCTCGGCGTCGACCAGGGTCTCCGAGTGGGCACCACATCCGTGGTCGGCGCTGACCACCCGGCCGTCGTCCGGGGCGTAGAAGTTGCCGCACACGCCGAAGCAGAGCCGCAGGTTGCCGGCGAGCGGCAGATAGAAGCCGCAGGTGCCGCACCGGGCGGCGGCGGGCGCGGCGGTCGAGATGGGCGCCGTCGGACCGTGGTCGCCGTCGTACCAGCGCTGTGCCGCCTCGGCCCGACCCTCCCTCGACAACACCCGGGGCCGACCGAGCCCCAGCTCCCACGAGGTCTCCTCGACCGCCGAGTCGTCCGAGAGCAGGTAACCGGGCTGGAGCCGCTCGTCGTCCGGCGGCGTCGGCAGCAGGTCACCGGGGCCAAGGTCACCCGGCTTGAGCCGCTCCTGCCAGGGCAGCCAGCCGGGCGCGAGCAGCGCGTCCGGTCCGGGCAGCAGCACCGTCTCGCAGATCGTCACGGTCCGGCTGCGCGGCACCCGGGTGACGGTGACCGCCCACCGCCAACCGCGATATCCGGCCTGACGGCACTCGAAGTAGTGGGTGACGAGTCGGTCACCCTCAGCCACAACTTGCAGGTGGTCGCCGACATCGTCGGGATCCACCTCGGTGATGCCGGCGCGGGCCACCTCGACGGCGGCGGCGCAGACCTGGTCGAGACGAGCGGCGCGGGCGGAGGCGGGCCTGGTCACCCAACCATTGTCACCCATGCGCGGCTCCGACTGTGAGGCACTCCCCAGAGGTGTTCTCCGGCGGTGACGCGCCAAGTGTCGGCCGGATGGTTCAGGATGGGTGCCATGCCGCTGTCCTCCCGCTCCGAGAGGTCCCTCCTCGGGCGGACCGTCGGCACCGGAATCCGGGCCGTCCGGCTGCTGCTGCGCGGCTCGGTGAGCAGCGGACGCTGGGTGACGCGCAGTGCCGCCCGGGCCCGGTCCCGGGGTGCCGGCGGCGAGACCGGCATGGTCCGCATGTTCGACCTGCACGCCGTCTCCTGTGCCGGGGACACGCTGATCGCCATCGGCCTGGCCGGGACGATCTTCTTCAACGTGCCGCTCGGCGAGGCGCGCAGCAAGGTCGCGCTCTATCTGCTGGTGACCATGGTGCCGTTCGCCATGCTCGCCCCGGTGGTCGGCCCGCTGCTCGACCACTTCCGGCACGGTCGGCGGTACGCGTTGGCCACGACCATGCTGGGTCGGGCCTTCCTGGCCTGGTTGATCTCCGACTACATCCACGGTTTCGGGCTCTACCCAGCGGCGTTCGGCGTACTCGCGCTCTCCCGGGCGTACGGCGTGGCCAGATCCGCCGCCGTGCCCAGACTCCTACCCGAAGGGCTCGGGCTCTCCCAGGTCGGCGCCCGTGCCAGCGTCTACGGCACGGTGGCCGGTGCCCTGGTCGCCCCGATCGGACTGGCCGCGTTCTGGTTCGGGCCGCAGTGGCCGCTCCGGGTCGCCTCGGTCATCTTCCTGGTCGGCATGGTGGTGGCGCTCCGGCTGCCGCCGAAGGCCGACTCCGAGCCACCGGAACGGGTTCCCCGCCCGCTGCGCGCGCTGCTGCGCCGTACCGGTGACCGACCACTCGGCCGGGGTCGACCCGCCGGGCGGCTGGTGATCTCCAACCTCGTCGGCGCGGCCACGTTACGCGCGATCTACGGCTTCCTGCTGCTCTTCCTCGCCTTCAGCATCAAGGCGGGCGACCTGACCACCGTGGTGTTCGGGCGTGAACTGGGTGACGAGGGAGCACTCGGCGTGGTCGGCGGCGCCCTTGCCGTCGGCACCTTCCTGGCCACCGCCATCGGCACCCGACTGCGCATCCACCGGCCGGCCGCACTCCAGTCCAGCGGCATGATCATCGTGGCCGGGGTGGGCATACTCACCGTCCTGAACTTCTCCCTGCCGATGGTCGCCCTGCTCTGCGTGGTCGCGGCCATGATGAGCGGCATCGCCAAGCTGGCCGTGGACGCCTCGATCCAGGAACGCATCCCGGAACGACTGCGGGCGAGTTCCTTCGCGCACTCCGAGACGGCCCTGATGCTCGCCTTCGTCGCCGGTGGCGGGCTGGGACTCGTACCCTTCGAGGGCCGGATCGGCATCGCGGTCGCCGCCGGTGTCGGCACGCTCGCCGCCATGCGCGGCATGGTGATGGCCCGCCGGCTGCGGACCGAACGGCTGCGCGGCCGGCCGCTGACCGACGACGAGCTGGCCAGCGAGGAACGGGCCGCCGACGAAGAGGCCGCCACGGAGCAGGCCGCCCGGGACAAGAAGGCAGCCGAGCAGGCCGAAGCCGCCGAGCAGGCGAAGGCCACCGAGGCCGCCGCCGCGCCCACCTCACCCGCGCCCTACCAGGGGGGTACGACCGACGAGCGCGACCTGGCACCGCCCGGCTTCCACATCTACCGTCCGTCGTCGGCGGTCACCGGCTCCGGCGGCAGCGACGACGAGACCCGACGCAGCTCGCCGGGGCCGCTCCCGTGACCGGCCTGCTCGTGGTCACCGCCGTCCCCGCCGAGGCGGAGGCGATCCAGGCCGGTCTCGCCGACCCCACCGTGGCGGTGGTGCCGGTGGGCGTGGGCCCGGCCGTCGCCGGAGCCGCGACCGCACGTCTCCTCGCCCTCGCCGAGGGCGCCGGTCGGCCGTACCGAGGGGTGATCAGCGCGGGCGTGGCCGGCGGTTTCCCGGGCCGAGTGCCGGTCGGCGGCACCGTGCTCGGCACCCGGGCCGTCGCCGCCGACCTGGGCGCCGAGTCACCCGACGGCTTCATCCCCCTCGACGACCTCGGCATGCCGGCGGAACTGCTCGGTGGTGGCACCTCCGTCGCCGTCGACCCTGCCCTGCTGGCCCGCCTGCGCGACGCGCTACCGGACGCCACCGTCGGGCCGGTGCTGACCGTCAGCACCGTCACCGGCAGCGCCGCCAGCACCGAGGCGCTGAGCAGGCGTCACCCGGACGCCGTGGCCGAGGCCATGGAGGGGTACGGCGTGGCCGTCGCCGCCACCCACGCCGGCGTACCCTTCGCGGAGCTGCGCACCGTCTCCAACCCGATCGGCCCCCGTGACCGCGGTGCCTGGCGGATGCGCGAGGCGCTCGTCGCCCTCACCGCCGCCGCCACCGCCCTGCGCTAGCCACCCCGCCGCACGCCAGCCTCACCGTTCCGGCCGTTCTCGCGCTGATGCGGCCGTCATCGGTGTTCCAGACGGAGCGCCATGGGCCTGCTCCCCTCGATCCGGAAGCCGCAGGCCATCAGGAACTGCACGCCAGCCGACTCGGCGATGGCGCACACCGCGTGCGGGCCCACCAGACGCGTCTCCTCGACGAGCCGGCCCACCAGACGCCGTCCGATGCCCAGCCGCTGCAACTGGGGAGCAACCAGCACACCGTCCAGCACCACCTCACGCCGGTCGCCCAGGTCCACGCCGTACCGCAGGTCGAGGCTGCGCTCATGCGCACGCAACTCGCCGACCAGATCACCGTCCGGCAACTCGGCGACCAGGCGCCAGCACGTCTCCGGCACGCCGTCGGTGACGCGGCGGACCCGCACCCCGGCGAGCAACCGTTCACGCAGTCTCCGCTCGTCCCGGTACCGCCGGTTCAGGTCGAAAGTCACCTCGGGTACCCGTAACGGCCACCGCTCGGGCGGCAACGTGTACCAGTCCGCCCACCAGGCCCCCGGCCAGTCCCTGAGCGTGCGGACCCGGCGAGCGTCGAGATGAGCCGGATAGCGACGCCCCGCCGCGTCCCGCCAGCCGTCGTCCGAAGCCACCTCGCCCGCCCCCGCAGCAAGGGCGTCCCCCACAGTAAGGGCACCGCCCGCGACGAGGCCCACCGTGCCACCCGCCGCACGGACGAGCCGCTGCACGGTCCGGAAGCGCGGGTCAGCACCCCGCCCCGACTCGATCCGCGCCACCGTCGACTGCGGCACCCCGGACAGCGCAGCCAGTTCCCGCTGACTCAGGTCGGCCCGTCGCCGCAACGCCCGCAGCATCGCCCCCACATCCGTCAGCCGCTCGCCAGAACTGCCGGCTCGGGTCCGTCCGACCCGATCCACCGCACCGTCACCGCCCGCCACTCCGCCACCGCCGGCCACGCCCTCACCGCCGGCCACTCCGCCACCGCCGGCCACGCCCTCACCACTACCGTCCCCCACCATCGCTGTCCCCCGTGCCGTCGTTGGCCCATGCCATCGCTGAACGCATGCCGTCGCTGACCCGCACCATCGATGCTGACCGAACCAGGCGGCCCGCTCAACCCGCCCGACGAACCTGTGGACAACGCCTGTGGATAACTCTGCAGGCAGGCTCTTGCACCTGCTGGTGGCCGGTGCAGTGACCCCGGCAGGTCGCGCCTCCTGTACTCCCCTTGGCCGCCTTTCGAGCTGAACCGTTGGTGCTATCGCCTCCGTGACTGCCGGACAGGTGCACTTTGTGGCGAGGTCCGTTGGGGCGAGGTCCGATCCGTCGCTGCAGTCAGCTCGAAAGGGGCCGCAGTGGACAAGGCGTCAGCGTCGGGGAAGCCCGGCGACTACGTCGCCAGGCGCGTTGTCCCTGGTGTTCGCTGGGGTGAATACCTGCCCGCGCCGGAGCACCAGGGCCCGCGCCCGAACGCCACGGTCCGCGCCGGAGCCGCCAGATCCCGCGCCAAAACCGCCAGGGCCGGCACATGAGCCGCTGGGGTCTGTGCCGGGTACCGGCGGCCCAGCGTGAGATCGAACGGTGGAACGGCGGCGAGAGCCGTGGGGTGGTCCGGGTGGTGAGGACGGTCAGTGGGCGTGGTGGCGGGTGTGGGCTGGCCGACGGTCGGCGTACCGGCGGGTGGCGGGCGGTGGGGGCGGGGTTACGGTGGAGTCGTGGCGCTCTCGCTGGCGATCTCGCCCTGCCCCAACGACACGTTCGTCTTCCATGCGCTGGTGCACGGGCAGGTGCCCGGTGCCCCGCCGGTCGAGGTGACGTACGCCGACGTCGACGTCACCAACACGGCCGCCGAGCGCGGCGCGTTCGACCTGGTGAAGGTGAGTTACGCCGCCTTGCCCTGGCTGCTGGCGGACTACCACCTGCTGCCCTGCGGGGGTGCGCTGGGGCGCGGCTGCGGGCCGCTGGTGCTCACCCGGGCCGACCGGGACGGTGGGCCGGACCGGACCGACCTGAGTGACGCGACGGTGGCGGTGCCGGGCGACCGGACCACCGCGTACCTGCTGTTCCGGCTCTGGGCCGCCGGCCGGACGCCGCGCCGCATCGAGGTGGTGCCGTTCCACGAGATCATGCCCGGCGTGGGCGCCGGACGGTACGACGCCGGGCTGGTGATCCACGAGGCGCGGTTCACCTACCCCCGCCACGGGCTGACCGCCCTGGTCGACCTCGGCGAGTGGTGGGAGTCCGACACCGGGCTGCCGATCCCGCTCGGTGCCATCCTGGCGCGGCGCGGCGCGGTCGACCCGCAGCAGGCCGCCGGATGGATCCGGGACTCCGTCGCGCGGGCCTGGGCCGACCCGGCGGCCAGTCGGGCGTACGTGGTGGCGCACGCGCAGGAGATGGAGCCCGACGTGGTGGACCGGCACATCGGCCTCTACGTCAACGAGTTCACCGCCGACCTGGGGGACGCGGGGTTCGCTGCCGTGGAGGCGCTGCTCGGCCGGGCCGCCGACGCCGGGCTCGTGCCTCAGACCTCCAGCTCGCGGGCGACCGCGTGGACCAACTGAGCGACCTTCTGGGCGGTCTTGCGATCCGGGAAGCGGCCCCGGCGCAGGTCCGGCTGCACCTTCGCCTCCAGCACCTTGATCATGTCTTCGACCAGACCGTGCAGCTCCTCGGCGGGTCGGCGCCGCAACTCCGCCACGGAGGGCGGGGCGTCGAGCAGCTTCACTCCCATCGCCTGCGCGCCGCGTCGGCTGTCCACCACGCTGAAGTCGACCCGCTGGCCGCCCTTGAGGTCGGTGACACCCGCCGGTAGCGCGCCCTTCGGCAGGAACACGTCGCCACCCTCGTCACTGGTGACGAACCCGTATCCCTTGGCCGCGTCGTACCACTTCACTCGACCCGTAGGCACCTGAGAACCCCTGCTTCGCTTGAACCGTCTACTGCCTCAAGGCTAGCCGGATCATGTCGTCGAGCGCCGCCGGGAATCCGGTGAGATCCGCCAGCACGGTCGCCGCCCCGGCGGCCCTCAGCTCGTCGACCGAACAGGGGCCCGTCGCCACCGCGATCCCCGGCACCTCGGCCGCCTGCGCCGCCACCATGTCCGCCACGTGATCGCCGACGTAGTGGGTCGCACCGTGCTCCCGCAACGCCGTCGCCTTCCCCTCGGCGAAGAGGTCGCCGGCCACCTCGTCGACCGTCAGACCCAGGTGTTCCAGGTGCAGTCGGGCCAGCCGGCCCAGCTTCGAGGTGACCACCAGCACCCGGCCGCCCCGCTGCCGTACCGCGTCGAGGGCGGCCACGGCGCCGGGCAGTGGCACGGTCGGGGTGATCGCGTACGCGGGGTAGAGCTCGCGGAAGGCGTGCACCGCCTCGTCGACCCGCTCCGGCGGGAACCAGTGGGCGATCTCGGTCCGCAGCGGCGGACCCAGCCGCGACACGGCGACCTCGGCGTCGACGGGTACGCCGGTCCGCTCGGTCAACGCGCGGTAGGTGGCGGCGATGCCGGGGCGCGAGTCGACCAGGGTCATGTCGAGGTCGAAACCGACCGTCAGTTGGCGCATGCTGCGAAGCTACCCGGCCAGCCAGACCAGCCGGGACGTCCGATGGGCGCGAGCGGCCCCGGCCGGGCTAGCGTGGAACGACGATGAGCACCTCACTCGCCGACCACCTGCGGGCGCTGCCCGACGAGTCGCTCGCCGCGCTGCTCCAGGCGCGGCCCGACCTCGTCGTGCCGGTGCCCGCCGACGTCGCCGCCCTCGCCATCCGGGCCCAGTCCCGGGTCTCGGTGTCGCGCGCGCTGGACGCGCTGGACCAGTTCACCCTGCTGATCATGGATGCCGCCCGGTTGACCCGTGACCCGGTCGACGGCACCACCACGGTCGACGGGGTCCTCACGATGGCCACCACCGGCCCGCACCCGCCCGCACCGGCCGCCGTCCGTGCCGCCGTCGACCGGTTGCGTACCCTCTTCCTGCTGTACGGCCCCGACCACGAGCTGCGCCTGGTCGGTGGCGTCGACGAGATCTCCCCGTACCCGGCGGGACTCGGCCGGCCCGCCACCGAGCTGGACCCGCGCACGGCCGCACTCTGCGCGGACCCGGCGAAGCTGCGCCGCACGCTGCTCGCCGCACCGCCGTCCGCGCGGGCGATCCTGGACCGGCT
>NZ_SISL01000610.1:0-2882 GCF_004307965.1 Verrucosispora sp. SN26_14.1
GGCCAGCCGGGCGAACCAGTCCGCCAACGGCGCGGTGACCCGGTCCGGCAGCAGCCCCTGGCCGTCGACCCAGGTCTCCGGCAGGACGAACAGCGGCGCCGCGCCGAGATCCTGCTCGGCCAGCATCTCGGCGAGGTGGGCGGCGACCTCGTCGGTGGCCTCGGCGGGCACCCGGTCGAGGACCAGCGCGATGACCGCGCCCCGGGCCCGCGCACCGTGCAGCAGTTCCCAGGGCACGGCGTCGGCGTACCGGGCGGCGGTGGTGACGAAGAGCCAGAGGTCGGCGGCGGCGAGCAGTTGGTTGGCCAGCGCGCGGTTGGCGTCGACCACCGAGTCGATGTCGGGAGCGTCCAGGAACGCCAGCCCGGGGGCCAGGGCCGGGGCGGTGACCAGGTGCAGCGAACGCGGGTCGTCGCTGGGCTGGTTGGTGCGGGTCAGCCCGGGCAGCAGTTCGCCGCGACGGAACCAGGGCGAGTCGGCCGGATTGCAGACCAGGACCGGCGAGCGGGTGGTCGGGCGCAGCACCCCGGCGGCACTGACCCGCGCCTGGACCAGGCTGTTGACCAGGGTCGACTTGCCGGCGCCGGTGGAACCGCCGACCACCACGAGCAGCGGCGCGTCGAGGCGGGAGAGCCGCGGCAGCAGGTAGTCGTCGAGCTGGTCGGCGAGAGCGGCGGCCGTCCGTCCGGCGGGCTCCGCCGAGGGCAGGACCAGCGGGAATCGCGCCGTTCCGATCGCGGCCCGCAGGCTGGCCAGCACGGCGGGCAGGGCGTCGTCCCCGATTGCCGCGGGCCGGTCCTCCCCGCCGGTGGAGCCGGTGCGGGCTGCGACGGCGGGCGTGCCGAAAGGTGAGGCGGAATCGCCGTTCGTCGTCACCGCTAAAGCGTGCCCGACCGACACAAGGTAAGACAACCAGTCGGTATCGAACGGTGACTTGCGCCAACCCGACTCAACCTCGACTTGACGATTCCGGGGGGCGTGGCACTATTGAGTCACGTTCACTCAACTTGAGGTGGGGTCGCTGTGGGCGACACCGCCGGTCAGGGCGACGGGGGGCCCGTCACCTGCACAACGTTACGAAGCGAGGAAGCGAAGATGGCACGTGCGGTCGGTATCGACCTCGGCACGACGAACTCCTGCGTCAGCGTCCTGGAGGGCGGTGAGCCCACCGTCATCGCCAATGCCGAGGGCTCGCGGACGACCCCGTCGATCGTCGCGTTCGCCCGCAACGGCGAGGTGCTCGTCGGCGAGGTGGCCAAGCGCCAGGCGGTGACGAACCCGGACCGGACGATCCGCTCGGTCAAGCGGGAGATCGGCACCAACTGGTCCGTCGACATCGACGGCAAGAAGTACACCCCGCAGGAGATCTCGGCCCGGACGCTGATGAAGCTCAAGCGGGACGCCGAGGCGTACCTGGGCGAGCAGATCACCGACGCGGTGATCACCGTCCCGGCGTACTTCAACGACGGCCAGCGTCAGGCCACCAAGGAGGCCGGCGAGATCGCCGGCTTCAACGTGCTGCGGATCGTGAACGAGCCGACCGCGGCCGCCCTGGCGTACGGCCTGGACAAGGGTTCCAAGGAGCAGACCGTCCTGGTCTTCGACCTCGGTGGCGGCACCTTCGACGTGTCGCTGCTGGAGTTGGCCGAGGGCGTCATCGAGGTCAAGTCGACCAGCGGTGACAACCTGCTCGGCGGCGACGACTGGGACCAGCGGATCATCGACCACCTGGTGAAGACCTTCCGGGGCGAGCACGGCATCGACCTGTCGCAGGACAAGATGGCGTTGCAGCGACTCAAGGAGGCCGCCGAGAAGGCCAAGATCGAGCTGTCCGCCGCCACCACCAGCAACATCAACCTGCCGTACATCACCGCCGGTTCCGCCGGCCCGCTGCACCTGGACGTCACGCTCAGCCGGGCCGAGTTCCAGCGCATGACGCAGGACCTGCTGGACCGCTGCAAGGGCCCGTTCGAGCAGGCCGTCAAGGACGCCGGGATCAAGGTCTCGGACGTCGAGCACGTGATCCTGGTCGGCGGCTCGACCCGGATGCCGGCCGTGACCGACCTGGTCAAGCAGCTCACCGGCCGCGAGCCCAACAAGGGCGTCAACCCGGACGAGGTCGTCGCCGTCGGCGCCGCCCTCCAGGCCGGTGTGCTCAAGGGCGAGGTCAAGGACGTCCTGCTGCTCGACGTGACCCCGCTGAGCCTGGGCATCGAGACCAAGGGCGGCATCTTCACCAAGCTGATCGAGCGCAACACCACCATCCCGACCAAGCGGTCCGAGGTGTTCACCACCGCCGACGACAACCAGCCGTCGGTGCTGATCCAGGTCTTCCAGGGTGAGCGCGAGATCGCCGCGTACAACAAGAAGCTCGGCACCTTCGAGCTGACCGGTCTCCCGCCGGCCCCGCGTGGCGTGCCGCAGATCGAGGTCACGTTCGACATCGACGCCAACGGCATCGTCAACGTGCACGCGAAGGACCTGGGCACCGGCAAGGAGCAGAAGATGACCATCACCGGCGGCTCCTCGCTGCCGAAGGATGACATCGAGCGGATGCGCCGGGACGCCGAGGAGCACGCCGAGGAGGACAAGCGCCGTCGCGACGAGGCCGAGAGCCGCAACGTCGCCGAGGCCCTCCAGTGGCAGACCGAGAAGTTCCTCGCCGAGAACGGCGACAAGCTGCCCGCCGAGAACCGCGACAAGCTGAACGAGGCGCTCGGTGAGCTGCGCGGCGCGCTCGGTGGCAGCGACATCGATAAGATCAAGTCGGCACACGAGCGGCTGGCGCAGGTCTCGCAGGAGGCGGGCTCGCTGCTCTACGCGCAGCAGGCCGAGCAGCCCCAGGGCGGCGAGGCGGGCGGCGCGGCCGGTGCGGGCGCGGG
>NZ_SISL01000611.1:0-2879 GCF_004307965.1 Verrucosispora sp. SN26_14.1
GTCGAGACCGAGCCGACCCCCGCCGCCGTCGAGACCGCACCGCCCCCCGCCGCCACCATCGCGGAACCGGCCCCGACCGCCGTCGAGACCGAGACGGTCCCGACCGCCGCCGACACCTCCGCCGCCGAGACCTCCGCCGTCGAGACCGAGCCGACCCCGGCGCTGGTCGAGACCGCGCCCGCCGCCGAGACCACCGCCGCTACCGAACCCACCGCCGCTGCGGTTACCAACACCGTTGGCGAGCCCTCCGCCGCCGTCCAGGCCGAGCCGACCCCGGCGCTGGCCGAGACCGCGCCTGCGGTGGACGCCGAGCCGGTCGCCGCACAGCCGGCAGTCGACGCTCCGGTCACCACCGAGCCGCTCACCCCGGACCCGGTCGTCGCGCCCGCCGACAGCACTGCGCCGGAGCCGGTGTCCGCCCTCGACGGACCTGCCGAGACCGACTCCGCCGAACGGCCCACCGTCGCCACCCCGCCGGTACGGCCCACCCCGGCCGCCGACCCCACGGCGGCCACCACCACCGCACCGGTCACCACCGAGGCCACCGCGTCGCCGGACGCCACCGCGCCCGCCACCGAGCCGGCCCCTGCCGAGCTGGTGACCGCCGAGCCGGTCACTACGGAGGCAGTCGCCACCGAGCCGGTCACTGCCGGGCCCGCTGCCGAGCCGGTGACCGCCGCGTCCGTAGTGGCCGCACCCGCTGCCGCCGGGGCTGCCGACGACTTCCGGCGCATCCAGGGGGTCGGGCCGAAGATGGCCGCCGCGCTGCAGGGTGCGGGCATCGTCACGTACCGGCAGTTGGCCGAGCTGGACGAGGCCGCGCTGCGGGAGGTCATCAAGGGTGCCGGACTGCGCGCCACCGCGAGCCTGGTCACCTGGCCGCAGCAGGCGAAGGTGCTGGCGGCCGGCGGCACCGACTGACCGATCGCCCCCACGGGCCGCCGACGCGGACGGGTCTTCGGACCGTCCCGGGTCGGCGGCCCGTCTCGTTGTCGTCACGGCGGGTACACCCCGTGGCCCTGCTGCGGGTCGGAGTCACCGTCGCTCTGCTCGTCGCCGGGGCCACGCCGACCTCCGTTTGGCCGTTCGGTCCGTCTGGGTACAAGGCCCGGCACCGTGCAACCCACCGGATCGTGGAGGAAGCCATGCGTGGCACGTCGATATTCGGAGTCCTGGTCGTGATCTGGCTCATCATCGGCGCGGTCGCCGCCGGCCAGCGCGGCTACTACGACAACGAGGAGACCAACTGTGCCGAGTTGGGCACCATACTGGTGACCATCGTCGCCGGGCCGCTGAACTACGTCGGCGCCAACCCGCAGGTCGAGTGCGAACTGCCGCAGCCCTCGCAGTGACGCTTCCCGGGTCGGCGGCGGATGGCGCTGAGCGCCGCGTCGACGCTCACCCGGCGCCACCGACATCACCTGTCGGTGTAATGCGGAAGCCACTCGATCCGGGATCGAGTGGCTTCCGTCGTGCCACCAGGCCACTCGATCCCGGATCGAGCGTGATCTTGGGGATAGGGCGACGGAGGTGCCCGGCGCCCAGGACGGATCCGGCCCTCCGCCGTGGTCTCGAGGACCGGGTGGCGGAGGGCCGGACGTACGGGTGGATCAGCGGAAGCAGTGCGCCACCGGCGGACGGCTCCCCTCGCAGTTGGTGGGGCTGTTCTCGATCACGACGGTGTCGTCGTCGATCTTGAGCTGAGCCCGCTCGACCTGTGCGCCACCGGCCTTCACGGTCGCCCGGTTGCCGGTCACCTGGCTGCGGTAGAGCGAGGCGGTGCCGGCGGTGACGAACAGCCCGGCACCCCGGGACCGTGGTCCGACCGCCGCGTTGTCCTGCACGTCGCTGCCGCGCACCAGCAGGTTGGACTTCTCGGCGTAGATGCCACCACCGTTGCCCCGGGTGGTGTTGTCCTGGATCACGCTGTCGTCCAGCGGCAGCAGGCCCTGGACGGTGGAGATGCCGCCACCGGCCACGGCGGCCAGGTTGTCCCGGATCGTCATCTGGCGCAGGATCAGCACCGCGTCCGAGTTGGCCAGGCCGCCGCCGGTCTGGGCGCTGTTGCCGATCACCGCGCTGTCGAACACCTTGGTACGCGCGGAGAAGCTGGCCATTCCACCGCCCTGCCCGGCGTTGTTCTGCACGAAGGTGGAGGAGTACACGTCACCGGCGGCCCGGAAGTTGGCCAGGCCACCGCCGTAGCTGACCGCGCTGTTGTGTCGGAACTCGGTGCGGTGCATGGTCATCACACCACCGTTGAGCAGGCCCCCGCCCTTGCCCTGGGCACCGGCGGCACGGTTGCCGATCAGTCGGCTGTCGCTGATCTGGAGGTTGCCGTCGTTGAAGATGCCCCCGCCGCCACCCTCGGCGGACAGCGAGGTGCTGTTCACCACGGTCACGCCCTCGACCACCGCGGTAGCGCCGTGCACGACGAAGAGGCTGCCGCCCTCCACCTTCGACCGGCCGTTGCGCAGGGTCACGTCCCGCAGGGTCAGCTCACCGCCGTCCCGCACGGTGAAGAACCGGAACTCCTCGGCGTCGGCGGCGCGCACGATGGAGGCGCCGGAGCCCTCGATGGTGATCCCGTGATAGATGACCGGCAGTCCGGCCGTGTCGTCCGCCGGGTTGCGCGGCGGCGCCTCGGCGTCGCCCGGGGTCTCGGCGGCGTCCGCGGCATCCCGCGCGTCGCGGATGCCGCCGTCGTACTCGTCGACCTGCACGAAGGCGTGGGTCAGCGTGTAGGTGCACTTCTCGGCCAGGTGCAGTGTCGCGCCGCCCTCGGCGTTGGCGCGGACCAGCGCCGCGACGAGTCGGGCGGAGTCGCACGGCACCCGGATCGCCTCGCCCTGCGGCGGGCGACCGTTGCGGGTCGGCAG
>NZ_SISL01000612.1:0-2872 GCF_004307965.1 Verrucosispora sp. SN26_14.1
CGGCCCGGGTGTGGGCCCAGCGGGTGGGTGGCGAGGCCGGGCTGCGGGCGATGCGCGGCTACCAGTTCGCGGCGACCCGGTTGGCGCTGTTGCGCGACGGCGTGACGCGGGGCCTGGACCGTCGGCCCGCCGACCGGGAACGGACGGCGCGGGAGGAACGGGAGCTACTGGACTCGATCAGCCTGTACCGGTCGTACTTCGTGGGCCGGGATCCGCAGACCCCGGTGGGAGTCTGGGACGGCGAGCGGTACCACCTGCGCTTCCCCGACGGCTCCCAGCGGGCGGTCGAGGCACCGGACGAACCGGTGGTGCCCATCCCGGTGGTGCTCACGCCGCCGCAGCCACCACCGCCGCCCGCCTACCCCGCCGGGTACGGCCCGTACGGCTGGCACGGGCAGCACCCGCCCGCGCACTGGCCGCCGGGCCACCGCTGAGCGGACGGGTGCCCGGTCAGGCCATCAGGCTGGTCAGGAAGTCCCCGAGCCCCTGCGCCATCATCATCAGGGCCGCTCCGATCGACCGGAACATCTGGGCGGCGCCCTCCGGCCGGAAGGCCATGAAATAGATCAGGAACGCGAGGCTGCCCCAGGCCAGCACCTTCTTCACGAATACCGGCATCGTCCCTCCCCAGGGCCGGTGGTGCGGCTGGCTTCCCGCCGGGGAGCGTGGCAAACGACGCGGACGGTGTCAGTGCCGTCCGGGGACGGTCGGGCAGCCCACGAGGAGCGCAGTCGTCGCCGGGTGTCCTGGTGCCTTCGGGTGTCTCGGTGCCGCCGGGGTCACAGATAGAGCCCGGTGGCGTCCTCCTCGACCCGCTCGGCGGCCACCGCGTGCACGTCACGCTCGCGCAGCAGCACGTAGCCGCGCCCGTGCAACTCCACCTCGGAGCGGTCGTCCGGGTCGAAGAGCACCCGGTCGCCGGAGACGATCGAGCGTACGTGCGGCCCGACTCCCACGGCGGTGGCCCAGGCCAGGCGCTTGCCCACGGCCGCGGTCGCGGGGATCACGATGCCGGCGGTGGAACGGCGCTCGCCCTCGCTTCCCTCCACCCGCACCAGCACGCGGTCGTGCAGCAGCCGGATGGGCAGGCCGGAGTCGAGATTCGGGTCCGCTGTCA
This sequence comes from Verrucosispora sp. SN26_14.1, assembly GCF_004307965.1. Taxonomy (NCBI): domain Bacteria; kingdom Bacillati; phylum Actinomycetota; class Actinomycetes; order Micromonosporales; family Micromonosporaceae; genus Micromonospora; species Verrucosispora sp. SN26_14.1. Next base: position 1,118 of record NZ_SISL01000612.1, read on the forward strand.
CGCCGCAGACGCTACCGTGTCGCCTCCGGCGCGCCGCCGGTGGTCACCCGGGTTGGGCAGCCGTCCGTGGGGGCAATGTGTGGCGGAAGTTTGCCCTACCGTGGAGCGGTCGGACGTATCCTGTCCGCCCCTGGCGCCCATGCGCGGGCCGAAATCTGCCTGGAGGTGCCCGTGAGCCGGTTCGAGCGGATCCGCAGCCGCGTGCGTCGCGCGTACGAGTCGGGTCGGGATTCGGTGCGTACCGCCCGGAACCGGCCGCCGGACGTCCCGGAGCCCGCCGCTACGGCCTCGCCGTCGCGGCCCGGTCCGGTGGCGTCGCCGACCGCCACCGTGGTCGACGAGGAGTCCCCGGAGCCCGGGCCCGCCTCCACCTCCAGTCGTGACGACGCGGACGTGCCGCACGCGTTACGCATCGCCGCCGGCTGGTCGTGGCGGTTGATCGTGGTCGGTGTCGTGTTCTGGGCGCTGGTGAAGGTCGTCAGCACGATCAGCATCGTGATCATTCCGCTCGCCGTCGCCCTGCTGCTGTCGGCGTTGCTGGCGCCTGCCGTCGGGTGGCTGCTGCGGGCCCGGTTCCCGAGGTCGCTGGCGACGGCGGTGGTGCTGGTCGCCGGCCTGGCCGCGGTGATCGGCACGTTGACCCTGGTGGTCAACGAGTTCATCAAGGGCGTACCGGAGCTGGCCGCGAAGTCGACCCAGGGCCTGCAACAGATCCAGGACTGGCTCAAGACCGGGCCGCTGCACCTCTCCGACAACGACCTCGACCGGTACATCGAGGAGGTCCAGCAGTTCGTCAACAACAACACCGAGCGCTTCACCAGCGGCGCCCTCTCCACCGCCGCGACCCTGGCCGAGGTGCTGACCGGCACGGTCCTGGTGCTCTTCGCGGCGTTCTTCTTCCTCCGTGACGGCACCGTCATCTGGCGGTTCCTGGTCCGGCTGCTGCCGGTGGCGGCACGCTGGAAGGTCGACGACGCCGGCCGGGCCTCCTGGGCGACCCTGGGCGCCTACGTCCGGGCCACGGTGCTGGTCGCGTTCATCGACGCCGTCGGCATCGGCATCTTCCTCGTCATCTTCGACATCCCGTTCGCGTTCCCGCTGGCCGCGCTGGTCTTCCTCGGCGCGTTCATCCCGATCGTCGGCGCCACCCTTTCCGGTGGCGTGGCGGTGCTGGTGGCGCTGGTCGACAGCGGCCCGGTGACCGCGCTGATCATCCTCGGCGTGGTGATCGGCGTACAGCAGGTGGAGGGGCACATCCTCCAGCCGCTGATCATGGGCCGGGCGGTGGCCATCCACCCGCTCGCGGTGATCATCGGGCTGGCCGCCGGCGTGGTGCTCGCCGGGATCACCGGCGCCCTGGTCGCCGTGCCGTTGATCGCGGTGCTCAACACGGCGGTCCGCCGCCTCGCCGCGCGTACCGTGCCGGACACCCCACCGGACGCGGTGGTCGTCGCCTCCCGCGCCCCCTGACCCGCAGCGGCCGGGCCCTGCCCTGCCCTGCCCTGCCCGGCCCGGTCAGTCGGCGGCGAGCCGGGTCAGCGCGCCCTGGACCACCTCACGGCGGGTCGTGTACCAGAACGGCGGCAGCGACCGGCGCAGGAACGGCCCGTACCCACGGGCGGTCTCCAGCCGCGAGTCGAGCACCGCCACCACGCCCCGGTCACCGTTGGCCCGGATCAGCCGCCCGACCCCCTGGGCCAGGCGGACCGCCGCGATGGGGACGCTGACGGCGGCGAAGCCGGAGCCGCCCTGGGC
>NZ_SISL01000613.1:0-2870 GCF_004307965.1 Verrucosispora sp. SN26_14.1
AGCGCTAGTCTCGTGGGCTCGGAGTTGTGTATATGAGACAGGACGCGGTCCCCGCGACGCCGGACCGGGCCACGCTGCGGCTGGCCCTGGTGGTCGGCGGGTTGGTGCTGGCCGTGCTGCTCGGCTTCGGGCTCGGCCGGATCAACGGCGGTGGTCCGGCAGCGGCACTCGGCGGCGCGGGGGACAGCGCGCTGGCCGACCACAGTCACGCACCCGGCGTCGGCGCGCACTCGCACGGCGCCGACCAGGAGGCCGCCGCTGAAGCCGGTGGGCTGGCGATCAGCCGGGACGGCTACACGCTCGCCCCGCTGTCGGCCGAGTTCACCGCCGGCCGCGAAGGTGAGCTGCGGTTCCGGGTCGAGGACGGGCAGCGCCGCGCGGTCACCCGGTTCGCAGTCGTGCACGACAAGCCGATGCACGTCATCGTGGTGCGTCGCGACCTGAGCGGCTATCAGCACCTGCACCCGACCATGGCGGCGGACGGCACCTGGTCGGTGCCGCTCACCCTGGCGCAGCCCGGCCTGTGGCGGGCGTACGCCGACTTCACCGCGCTCGCCGACGACGGCCGGCAGACCGCCACCACGCTCGGCGTGGACCTGGTCGCGCCCGGCACGTACCAGCCCCGGGACCTGCCCGCCCCGGCCACCACCGACACGGTCGACGGGTGGACCGTCGGATACCAGGGCCGCCCCGAACCCGGGCTGACGGTGCCGTTGAGTTTCCGGGTCGCCGGTGCGGACGGCGCCGCCCCGGCGCTGGAGCGGTACCTCGGCGCGTACGGGCATCTCGTCGCGTTGCGCGAGGGCGACCTCGGGTACCTGCACGTGCACCCCGAGACGGAGTTGGTCGACGGTGCGATCCAGTTCTGGCTGACCGCGCCGGGGCCGGGGCGGTACCGCCTCTATCTGGACTTCGCCACCGGCGGGCAGGTCCGTACCGCCGAGTTCACGGTGACCGTCGGCTAGCTCAGCCGGCCCGGCGGATCGGTCGGCGGGCGAGGTAACGCAGCAGGTCGCGGATGTGATGCTTCTCCTCGGCCGGCACGGCCGGGTCCGCCAGCCGTTGCAGGATCACCCGGACGTCGGCCTCGACCGGGCCCTCGTCGCCGCGTCGCCAGGGCCCGGGGCCGGCGTCGGGCAGGCCGAGTGCGCGGAAGGCCGCTGCCACCGGCAGGTCCAGCGCGGCGCAGAAGCCGCGAACCTTGGCCAACTCGGGGTAGTCCTGCCAGTCACCGGCCAACCAGCGGAAGACGGTCGAGCGCCCGACGCCGGTGTGCCCGGCCAGGTCGGTGACCGTCCATCCGCGTTCCTCCCGGGCGTCGTCGATGGCGCGGCGCACGAAGCGCGCGAACGTCATCTGCGGCGAGACCTCTGCCGAACTCATCCGGTGGGTATGCCCTCCCGACCGGCACCCGACGGTGCGTTCTTCGAGACTAGTACGCGAAGTTGCGGACGCAACTGACTGATCGACCAGACGACAGAGACGGCGGAGTCGAGTCGGGTCAACGCTTCTCGGCGAGCGGCGCGAGCAGTGTCTCCAGTCGTGGTGAGACCCGCCACTGCGTCACCAGCTCGCGATACTCCGCGCGGTGGGCGTCGGTCGGTGCGGCGCCGGTGCGTCGTGCCCGGATCAGCAGGTTGCGGGGGGTGTGTGCCGAGTCGACGAACTCGACCACCTCGGCCCGGTAGCCGTGCAGCCGCAACAGACCGGCCCGCACCGCGTCGGTGAGCACGTCCGCGAAACGCTCCCGGAGGATCCCCTGCCGGGTCAGCAGCTCGTAGGGCGCGGGTGCCGGGCGGGCGCGGAGCTGCGCGGCGATGTCGTGGTGGCAGCAGGGCGCGGCCAGCACCCACCGGGCTTCCCAGCGCACCGCGCGGGCCAGCGCCTCGTCGGTGGCCGTGTCGCAGGCGTGCAGGGCGAGCACCAGGTCCGGTGCCGGTTCGACGACCGCGTCGGCGATGGTGCCGGCCACGAAGCGGACCCGGTCGGCCCAGCCCAGCCGCTGCGCCAGCGCGGTGTTGCGGTGCCGCTGGTCGTCGCGTACGTCGACACCGACCAGCTCGACGTCCCACCCGCGCCCGGACAGATAGCGGTACGCGGCGAAGCTGAGGTACGCGTTGCCGCAGCCCAGGTCCACCACCCGCAGCGGACCCGGCTCGTCGGGCAGCGTCGCCGCCAGCGCCCGCAGGAACGCGTCCACCTGCCGACGCTTGGCCGCCGAGCCGCCGATCTCGGCGAAGAGCGGGTCGCCCGGGTCGAGCAGGTACTCCTTGGCCCGGTCGTGTCCGGCCGGAGCGGCGGCCGGGCGGTCGCTGGAGCTGCGGTGCACCTGCGCCTCACCCGACTTGGTGACCCGCAGTTGGAGCGTGGCCCCGGTGGTCTCCACGTGCCAGTTGCCGAAGGGCTCGGCCAGCAGCGCCTCGACCGCCGCGTCCGCCTCCGGCCCGGCGGTCACGTTGCGGGTGTACGGCCGGTCGCCGTCGGACGTCGAGATCTGCAACCTCGGGCCGGCCTTGAGCGCGACCGGTCGCAGCTCGGCCCGGACCACGGAAGGTCGTTGGCCGCGCCGACGACCGGCGGCCACGGCCCGGGTGAGCGCGGGATCCAGCAGCATCGAGCGGACCTCGGCCAGGGCGGAGTCCAACGGTTCGGGCATCGCTCCATCTTCCCCGCCGGCCCGGGGCATGCCGACATCGGCGGGGCGGCGGTGCTGTGTGTTCGAGGCGGCGGGTGGTGACAGCATCGCGCCGACGACCGGGCTGGTCGTCGGCGCGATGCCGTTGCGTGGTCTCCTGTGCCGCTCCGTCCGGTGGACGGAGCGGGATCAGTCGGTGCTGGCCTCGGCCGAGCTGCCGGCGGTGGCCCGGCGG
>NZ_SISL01000614.1:0-2859 GCF_004307965.1 Verrucosispora sp. SN26_14.1
GCGCAGGGCGGCCACCGGCTCCGCCCCCGAGGCGGGATCGGCCAGGGTCAGGAAGACCACCTCGGCGTGCCGGGCGGCGAACTCGATGCCCCGGGGCGAGGAGCCGGCCTGGTAGAGCACCGGTGTGCGCTGCGGGGACGGCTCGCACTGGTGTGGACCCCGGACGCTGAACCAGCGGCCCTCGTGGTCGATCTGGCGGACCCGGTCCGGGTCGGTGAAGATGTCGCGTTCGGCGTCGCGGACCACCGCGTCGGCGTCCCAGCTCTCCTCCCACAGAGCGCGGGCGACCTGGACGTACTCGTCGGCCCGCTCGTAGCGCTCGTCGTGGTCGAGGTACTCGCCGAGGCCGTTGGCGGTGGCCGAGCGCAGGTAGGAGGTGACGATGTTCCAGCCGACCCGTCCGCCGGTGAGGTGGTCCAGCGAGGAGAAGAGTCGGGCGCACTCGTAGGGGGAGTGGTAGGTGGTGGAGTAGGTGATCGCGAAGCCGAGGTGTCGGGTCGCCGCCGCGGCGGCCGACAGCAGCAGCGCCGGGTCGATCGAGGGGATCTGCACCGCGTGTCGCACCGCCGGTGCCCAGGAGCCCCGGTAGACGTCGTAGACGCCGTGGATGTCGGCGAAGAACAACGCGTCGATGCAGGCCGCCTCCAGTTGGCGGGCCCGGGAGATCCAGTAGTCCAGCGACCGGTATCCGGTGGCCGTCCGGTCGCCGGGGAGCCGCCACATGCCCTTGAACTGCGGTGACGGCGAGCACTGGGTGAACACGTTCAGATGCATGCCCGGTTCCTCACATCCGTTCCGGCCCGGTACGGGCAGCGCGCTGCCAGGTGACGACACGCTACCGGTTGCCGGTAACAACACGCCACACCCAAGATACAAGTGAAGCATCTATGATGCGTCATGTGCCTAAACTCAATGGCAGGAACCACGTCAACCTGACCGTCCGCGACCTGGACCGCAGCACCGAGTGGTACTGCCGGGTCATGGACTTCACGCCGGTACGCGACGCGACACCCGCCGAGTCCGGGTTCACCTTCCGGACGTTGGTGCACCGGGGGTCGCTCTCCTCGATCGTGCTCGGCCAGGCCGTCGAGCCCGACCCGGCCCCCTTCGACGAGCGTCGGGTGGGCCTGCACCACCTGGGCTACCACGTCCCCGAGATGGCCGACCTGGACGAGTGGGCCACGCACCTGGACGCCGTCGGCGCCGAGCACTCCGGCGTCCGCGAACTGTTCCTGGAGGCCGGCTACGGCATCTGGCTGCGCGACCCGGACAACATCTGGCTGGAGTTCTACTGGCTCAACGCCGACTACTTCATGGACCGGCTGCGCCAGCAGCGTCGGGCCGAACGGGCGGCGCGGGTGGCCGCCGACGGGCATTGACTGTCGGGTCTTGCCGAACACAACACACACTATGGATAGTGGGTGCGGGCCGACGACTTGGAGAGCGACGTGGAAGAGACCCGGAACACCGTCTACTGGCACGACACCGAGCCGGTCGAGGTCGGCGAACCCCTCGACGGTGACGCGAGCTGCGACATCTGCATCGTCGGCGCGGGCTACACCGGCCTGTGGGCGGCGCACTTCCTCGCCGAGGCCGAGCCCTCGGCCGACATCAAGGTGCTGGAGGCCGAGGCGGTCGGCGGCGGCGCGTCCAGTGCCAACGGCGGTTTCGTCGGGCTGACCGCGGGCAAGGTGCTGCGCCGGCTGCTCTGGTACTACGGCCGGGAGAAGGCCGCGGGTGTCTACCGCAGCGGCGCCCGGTCGATCATCGACATCGGGCGGTTCTGCCGCCAGTACGGCATCGACGCCGACTTCGCGATGAACGGCGTGCTCCAGGTGGTCACCGACCGCAAGCAGTTGGCCCGGCTCGAACTCCAGGTCAAGCGCAGCGAACGCACCGGCCTGCGCGGATCGTTCAAGCTGCTGGACCGCGACGAGGCACAGCAACGCATCGGCTCCCCGCAGGTGCTCGGCGCGCTGCGCACCACCGGCGCGCTGGTCAACCCGCACCGACTGGTGCAGGGCCTGGCCCGCGTCGTCCGCGAGCAGGGCGTGGACATCCACGAGCGGACCCCGGTCACCGAGATCCGCAAGGTCGGCGGACGCTACCGGGTGACCACCCCCACCGGCACGGTCACCGCCAACGAGGTCGTCCTGGCGACCAACGCCTGGCAGCACAGCTTCGCCCAGACCCACACCAAGGTCATGCCGGTGTGGAACTACCTGATGGTGACCGAACCGCTGACCGACGCGCAGCTCTCCCGGGTGGCCTGGCCCGGCCGGGAGGGGGTCAGCAACTCGCTGTCCTTCGCCCACGCGGCCCGGCTCACCGCCGACAACCGGGTGGTCTGGTCCGGCGGCCGGTGGTACTACTACGACCAGCGGAACACCGACCGCTCCCACCTGCGCAACGACGCCGCCCACGCCGCGCTGCGGGAGTCCTTCGCCCGCTTCTTCCCGGCCTGGCGGGACGTCCGGTTCAGTCACGCCTTCGGTGGCCCGATCGGCTGGAGCCGCACCTTCATCCCGCAGTTCGGCCGCACCGACGACGGCCTGGTGTACGGGCACGGCTACACCGGCAACGGGATCGCGCCCAGCCACACCGGCGGCAAGATCCTGCGGGATCTGGTGCTGCGCCGGGACACCGAGTACACCGACCTGGCGTACGTGACCGTGAACCAGCCGAAGTTCGCCAAGGGCGCGATGGGCGACAAGGGCGCGCACCTGTTCATCTGGCGGCAGGAGACCGGTGACCGCCTGCCGCTGATGCTGCCGCACCCGGCCGCGCTGGCGCCCCGGTCGTTCTTCGCCGGACGTGCCGCACGCCGGGCCGCCGGCGCCAGCCGCTGACCCGTCGCAC
>NZ_SISL01000615.1:0-2844 GCF_004307965.1 Verrucosispora sp. SN26_14.1
AGCCGGGCCAGCTCGACCGGACCGACGCCCCGCTCCGCCGCCCGCATCAGCAGGTCGCGGAGCTGGGCGGCGAACGCCCGGGTACGCAGTGCCGGTCGCAACTCCTCCGGCCAGCCACCCGGTTCGTCGCCGGGCTCCTCCCCCACCACGTCCAGCAACTCACGGATGATCAGATCCTGCTCCGGACCGGTGAGCAGCCGTGGCGACGGCTCACCCCGCTCGGCGGCGGCCCGCCGCAACAACCCGAAGGCGTACGCCGGGAAGGTCCGCACCAGCGGCTCCCGCACCACCCGCCGCCCGTTCGCGGCGATCCGCGCCTCGATCCGGTGCCGCAGGTCGACCGCGCCCCGGCGACTGAAGGTGAGCACCAGGACCCGCTCCGGATCGACCCCCTCCTCGACCCGGGCGGCCACCGCCTCGACGAGCGTGTGGGTCTTCCCGGTGCCCGGTCCTCCGAGGACGAGCATCGGCCCGTCGGTGTGTGCCACGACCTCGGCCTGCCGAGGATCCGCCGACGTCTGCTCCCCGCCGGACGCGGGTGCGGGTGCGGGCGCGGACGCGGGTGCGGGTGCGGACGGCGGGCCGGCCAGGTCCGGAGAATGCCCGGTGGCCGGGTCGTTCTCCTGGGTCGGCCCGCCGGACCGACGCACCAACCGGTACGCCTGCATCCCGCCATCCCATCACGGCCCTGCGACACTGCCCGACGCGCCACACCCGCCGACGACCCGACGCCCACCCGTCCTCACCGGTCCCGTCCGCTGGTCCCGGTCGCCGCTCCCTCGCCGGCCCCGGCAGTGACGTGCGGTGGTTCGCGTGCCACCACCCCGACCGGTACCCCGCTGGTCGCCCTTTGCTCTGCTTCACCCCACGCAACGGTTCGGACGAACTTCTGTTGCGCGGGGTGAAGCAGAGCAAAGGCGGCGAGCAGGTATACCCCGGGAGTCGGCTCAACCCGAGACGGCGCGACCCGAGACGGCGCGAATCACCACACCGGCGTGCGGCACCGGGCCACCGCCCGGTGCCCCTCGGTGAGCGCGGCCGCGTGGGGCAGGCGGCAAGGGTCAGGCGCGGTGTGGGTGGCGCCGCCTAGGTGAGGGCTGCCTCGATGACGTCGAGGGCGGTGGGGACGGTGTCGGCGACCTGGACGAGATCGAAGCCGGCGGGCTTGAGGAAGCTCTGGTCGGTGACCGCGCGCAGCCAGTCCATCAACGGGGTGTAGAACCCGTCGGTGTCCACCATCACCATCGGTTTGCGGTGCAGGGCCAGGGTGGCGGTGGTCCAGACCTCGAAGAGTTCGTCGAGGGTGCCCAAGCCACCGGGCAGGGTGAGGAACGCGTCCGACTTCTCGACCATGAGGACCTTGCGGTTGGCCATCGAGTCGGTGATCAGCAGTTCGTCGGAGGCGACGTCGGCGACTTCCAGGTCGACCAGCACCTGCGGGATGATCCCGACGGTCCGGCCGCCGGCCGCGCGGGCCCCCTCGACCAGCGCGCCCATCATGCCGACGCGACCACCTCCGCTGACCAGCGTGTGCCCTCGTCGGGCGAGTTCCGCGCCGGTGGCCTCGGCGAGGTCGAGCCACCGTTGGTCGAGGGTACGGGAGGAGGCGCAGAACACGCAGATCGCCGCCACCTCAGCGCTCCGCCTGCTCGGCCCGCTCGGCCGACTCGGCTGCCGCCTGCTGGTCCGCTGCGGTACGGGCCACCGCGTCGGCGCGTACCGCCTCCTGCTCGGTATTGAGCGCGGCCTCGGCCTCCACGATGTGCCGGACCGCCGCGGCGACGTCGTCGGTGACGCAGATCAACTCCAGGTCGACCGGTCCGATCTTGCCCTCGGCGGCCATCGTGTCGCGCAGCCAGTCGAGCAGCCCCTGCCAGTACTCGGCACCCATCAGCACCACCGGGAAGCGGGTCACCTTGCCGGTCTGCACCAGGGTGAGCGCCTCGAACAGCTCGTCCATCGTGCCGAAGCCGCCGGGCAGCACGACGAACGCCTGGGCGTACTTGACGAACATGGTCTTGCGGGCGAAGAAGTAGCGGAAGTCGATGGCCAGGTCGACCCACTCGTTGATGCCCTGCTCGAAGGGGAGTTCGATGCCGAGACCGACGGAGTGCCCACCGGCCTCGCTCGCGCCCCGGTTGGCCGCCTCCATCACGCCGGGTCCACCCCCGGTGATCACCGCGTAGCCGGCACGGGCCAGGGCCGCGCCGAGCGCCTCGGCGAGCTGGCACTCCGGGCTGTCCGGCTTGCTCCGGGCGCTACCGAAGACGCTGACGGCGGGCGGCAGGTCGGCGAGGGTGTCGAAGCCTTCGACGAATTCGGAGAGTATCCGTAGCGCCCGCCAGGCGTCCTTGGTCTTCCAGTCCGCGCGGGTCCGCGAATCCAGTAGCCCTTGGTCCGCTGTGCTGGTGGTGATCGCCTGGCGGCGCAGTGTGACGGCGCCGCGGTGCCGCTCCCGTCCTGGTTCGCGGCGGTTGCTCTGAGTCATGGGAGCAACCGTAGTGGAGTTCCGCCGGGGCGCCCGGCAAACACTTCGTGATCTTGTGCAACCAATTCGCTTTCCCGTACGTCTTACTATTCACATACCGGGTATGCCCGGCGCGCAGGCTTCGGGGGAGGAGACAGCGTGATCAGCAGCAACGAACGGATCCGGATGAGGCGTCAGATGCAGCGACGCATCCGCGACGTGGTGGCCGAGCGCCGCCGTACCCGGCTGCTCGAAGACCCGCCCGAACCGCCCGCGGAGCCCGCTTCCGACACGGCGCTCACCCGCGTGTAGCGCGGGGCCTGGACACCCTGCGCCTGAGCCCCGCGCGCCGGTCACCCGGGCGGGCGCGGCGGCAC
>NZ_SISL01000616.1:0-2838 GCF_004307965.1 Verrucosispora sp. SN26_14.1
GCCCGCCCGTGCCGGCCGCGCGGGCTTGGCGCGGCGGCCCTGGTCAGGTTGACTGGTGCCGTGTTGAAGATCGGACTCACCGGCGGGATCGGCTCGGGCAAGAGCGCGGTGGCACGCCGGCTGGTCGAGCGCGGGGCGGTACTCGTCGACGCCGACCGGATCGCGCGTGAGGTCGTGGCCCCCGGCACCGACGGGCTGGCCGAGGTCGTCGCGGCCTTCTCCGAGCGGGTGCTCGACGCCGACGGCGCGCTGGACCGGGCCGCACTCGGCGAGGTGGTCTTCGCCGACGAGACGGCCCGCCGCCGGTTGGAGGCCGTCGTGCACGGTCGGGTGCGGGCCCGGACGGCGGAACTGGTCGCTGCGGCGCCACCGGACGCCGTCGTGGTCAACGACGTGCCGCTGCTGGTGGAGGTGGGGCTGGCCGCCACGTACCACCTGGTGGTCGTGGTGCGCACGGAGGTGGAGACCCGGCTGCGACGGTTGGCCCGCGACCGGGGGATGAGCCGGGGTGAGGCGGAGCGGCGCATCGCCGCGCAGGCCGACGACGCCCGCCGCGCGGCGGCGGCGGACGTGCTGCTCACCAACGACGGCACCCTCGACGAGTTGCACGCGACGGTCGACGCGCTCTGGCAGGACCGGCTGGTGCCCTACGAGGTCAACCTGCGGCAGCGACGGCCGGTCCGCCTGGACCGGGTGCGCCTGGCCGAGCCCGACCCGACCTGGCCACAGCAGTACGCCCGGCTGGCCGCCCGGATCCGGCACGCGGTCGCCCCCGCCGACCTGCGGGTGGACCACATCGGGTCGACGGCGGTCCCCGGTCTGGCCGCCAAGGACGTCATCGACGTGCAGCTCAGCGTGTCGTCGCTGGCCGAGGCGGACGGACCGATGGCCGACCGGCTCGCCGACGCCGGGTTTCCCCGACTGCCCGGTGAGTGGTGGGACACCGCGCGCACCGGCGGCGGCCGGTGGAAGAAGCGGTTGCACGGCAGCGCCGATCCGGGCCGCCCGGTGCACCTGCACATCCGCCAGGACGGCTCACCGGGCTGGCGGTACGCCCTGCTGATGCGCGACCACCTGCGGGCCGATCCGGACCGGCGGGCCGCGTACCTGGGACTCAAGCGGGAGTTGGCCGCCTCCGCGCCGGAGAGCGGCACGTACGCCACGGCGAAGGACCCGTGGTTCGACGAGGAGCACCTGCGGGCCGAGGAGTGGGCCGCCCAGACCGGGTGGCGTCCCTGACCGGTCGCTCTCAGGTCGGCGGGGTCAGCCGGGGTGTCCGCCCGGTGGTCAGGTCGAGCTGTGCCCAGGCCCCGGCCGGGGTCCGGGTCTCCAGTCGGCGCAGCAGCCCGGTGCGGTCGACCCAGTAGCGGGTCGGTCCCCGGGCGGTCTCGACCTCGACGACGTCCACCGGGACGCCGCGGTGACTGTCGCCACGGATCCGCCGGGTGCTGCCCTGCGGGCCGGTGCCCCGGGCGGCCCGCAGCGCGGCGGACACCAGCGGGTCCAGGGCCGAGGTGCGGTGCGGGCCGGTCCGCCAGCCGGTGGTCGGAGGTGGCAGCGGTGGCCGTGCCGCCGGGTCCGCGCCGGGTCGGGTCTCGATCCGGGCCACCGTGCGCCGGCCGTGCCGGACCAGGACGCGGCGGTCCGTCGCGTCGAGTGCGGTGACGCCCAGGTACGCGGTGCCCGCCGTCCAGCTCAACCAGCCGGAGCCCCGCAGGTCGAGGTCGGTGCCGACCGGGCCGACCAGGGTGACGGTGGCACCACCGGCGGCGCGCAGCCGGGCGGGCAGCCGCTGCCAGCGGTGCCGTTCGGCGGTGGTGAGGGCACGGGGCAGGCCGGGGCGGCCACCCAACGCGTCGACCGGGCGCAGCGTGGGCCGGTCGGCGCGGTGCAGCTGGAGATTCACCTGACCGACGCCGGGCAGGGTGGTCTCGACCCGGTGCAGCCGTCCGGTCGTGTCCAGCCAGTACCGGGCGACGCCGGTGTGGGGTGCGGCGCTGGGTGATCCGGTCGGGGTGGTGCCGCCGGTGGCGACGGGGCGCGGCAGGGACGTCTCCAGCACATCGACCGTCTCGCCGGTGACCTGCTCGTGTCGCAGCCAGCGGCCGGAGAGTCCGTCGGCGGGTTCCGGCCGGTCGAGGGCCAGGTCGAAGACCAGGCCCAGCAGCGGGTCGAGGCTCCGGTCGGCGCAGAGCCGCCAGTCGTCGCCCGGGGGCATCAACGGCGGCATGGCGGGGGTCGACATGGCCTCCGGGTCGGGGCGGACCACGGCCACGGTGGGGGTGGCCTGGACCAGTCCGCGCAGCGGGCCGGCGCCGGGACCGCTGACGTCGAGGTAGACCAGCCGGCGGGCCCAGTCGACCCAGCCGAGCAGATCGGTGCGGCCGGCGGTGCCGCTCACCGTGAGGTGCAGTCCGGCACGGACGTCCCGGTAGTTGACGACCCGCATGGCGGCCAACCGGTCCCGCTCGGCGGCCGTGAGCTCACGGGCGGGTGGTGCGGCGGGCGCCCAGTTCACCAGGGTCGCGACCAGGGTGACGGCGGAGGCGGCGGCCGTCAGGGCGAGCGCGGCCAGAACGACGCGGCGACGCCGGGCGGCGACCTGTCGGGAGTGCCCGGCCGCCGGGGTCGTCCCGGCGAGGTCGTCGTCCTCGGCCGGGTTGCCGGCCGTCGGGTCGAGCATGCCGTGCGCCACGGCCGCCCGTCGGACGCCGGGGCGCGGTCGGGGTGCTGCGGCGGCCGGGTCGGTCCCGGACAGACCGAGGATCTCCGGTGGGGTGAGGCCGGCGCGGTGCCGGCGGGCACCGGCGCGGCGGCGGTTGCCCCGTCCGGCGGGGG
>NZ_SISL01000617.1:0-2813 GCF_004307965.1 Verrucosispora sp. SN26_14.1
CCTCGCTCTGGGACGCCGGGGCCGACCGGGCCAGCCGCGCCGACTACGTCGCCCTGCCGCCCGGCGGGGTGGTGCTGGTCAGCGGCACGTTCCTGCTCGGCGGCGGGCTGCCCTTCGACGTCGTCGTCCACCTCGAACTGTCGCCCGGCGCGCTGAGTCGCCGCACCGCCCCCGACCTGGCCTGGACGCTGCCCGCCTTCGCCCGGTACGCCGACGAGGTCGCCCCCGCCACCTTCGCCGACCTGGTGGTCCGGGCCGACGACGCGCGCCGTCCCGCGATCGTGGAATCCGACGACGACTCGGTTTGACCTGCTGACGGGCTGGGTAATCGCGGGGCTCACGGCGCCCGGGAGTCCTCGACTGGGCGGTATGACCGGGTGGAGACACTTCCGCCCGCGATGATGACGAGGCCCAGGAAAGGCAGGCAGCGATGCTCGTCCACGACACGGTCGGCACGGGCCGATCCCAGGCGGAGATCGACCAGATCCGACTCTCCCTGCAGGCCCGCCACGACGAGCTGTCCGCGGAGTACGAGCAGGCGGTGCAGCAGAGCCACGTGCTGCGGCTGGTCGAGGTGGGCGACACCGCCGGCGACGACCAGGCCGACAGCGGCACCAAGACCGCCGAGCGGGACACCGCGCAGTCACTGCTGCGGACCATCCTCGACCGGCGCGCCCAGTTCGAGCACGCGTTGACGCGTCTCGCCGAGGGCACGTACGGCTTCTGCGAGGGCTGCACCTCGCCGATCCCGGTGGAACGCCTGGAGATCTTCCCGTCGGCGACCACCTGCGTGACCTGCAAGCAGACCCGCGAGCGCCGGGCCGCCTGAGCCCGCCCACTGCACACCCCACCCCACCCACTCACCCCACCCGCACCGGCCCGCGCCTCGCCAGCCCGCGCCGATCATGGAGTTGTGGCTGCCGTTTCGTGGTGACCAACCCCGATTCGTGACTGCCGCGACTCCATGATCGCGTGGAGCGGCTCGCGCTCGTCGCCGGAACTCGGGGTCGAGATCCGGCGCGGCGGCGGGAGGGTGGGTCATCCGGTGGGGGTGAGGATGGGTCACCCGGCAGGTCGGCAGGCTGGGGTGGAGACGGAGAACGGCGACACCGCGGGGGGTGGTGGGCGATGACGGCTCAGGTGGTGCGGCAGCGACGACAGGGCGCGGTGCTGCGGGTCGTCGGCGCGTCCGGCCAGGTCCGGAGGGTGCCACGAACCGGGAGCAGCCCGGTACGGTCCCGGAGCGGCCCGACGGGGCCGCCGCGACGGCACGACGACCGACGGTGGGAGACCGACCTACGGGGGTGGACGGATGTCTGAGCGGTTCGAGTCGGCGGTCGAGTCCTCGATGGACAAGACCATCCTGATCCTCAAGGACATCGAGCAGGCATACGGGTGGCCGAAGGAGCAGCGCAACCAGTCGTACGCGGCGCTGCGCACGGTGCTGCACCTGCTGCGCGACCGGATGCCGGTGCAGGAGAGCGTGGAGTTCTCCGCCCAACTGCCGATGGTGGTGCGCGGCATCTACTTCGAGGGCTGGCAGCCGTCCGACGTGCCGATCAAGCTGAACCGGGACGACTTCCTGTACGAGGTCCGCCAGGGCTTCCCGTACGACGTGCAGGGCGGCCCGGAACGGGTGGTCCAGGTCGTGCTGGACACCCTGCGCCGGCACATCACCCAGGGCGAGTGGGACGAGGTGAAGGACACCATGCCCGACGACCTGGCCCGAATCATGCCCTGACCCGGGCACTGGCGACACCGGCCCGCCCCACCACGCGTGGAGCGGGCCGGTCGGCTACCACAGGTCGAAGTGGAACACCTCGAACGAGGTGCCGTAGCGCACGCCCAACCGGCTCCCCACCGGCCGCGCGCCGCCCTCCAGGAACTCCTCGGCATCGAAGCTGCCGTCACCCAACCCGGTCAGGTACGCCTCGTGTGCCTCCAGCGACGCCACCCCCTGCGCGAACGTCTCGGTGGTGTCCACGCCGTGCTCGGCGCGCGGCGACGAGGCCGCCCACACCTGGCGTACCCCGCTCCACGGCTCGACCTCGTCGGTCAGCTGCTCCGGGAAGATCCACCGGTTGCCGGCGTCCCGGACCGCGTCCAGCGTGGCCCGGCCCACCGCGATGTGGTCGGCCTGGTTCAGGGTGACCGCGCCGTCCCAGGTCTCCCGGAAGTTGTTCGTGATGACGATCTCCGGGCGGTGCCGGCGCACCACGGCCGCCAGCTCCCGGCGCAGCGGTACGCCGTACTCCAGGATTCCGTCGGGCAGGCCGAGGAACTCGACGACGTCCACGCCGACCAGCTCCGCCGAGGCGCGCTGCTCCTGCTCGCGTACCGTGCGGGCCTGCTCCGGCGCCATCCCGTCGATGCCCGCCTCGCCGCTGGTCACCAGGCAGTACACCACCTGCTTGCCCTGGGCGGTCCAGCGGGCGATCGCGGCGGCTGCACCGAACTCCAGGTCGTCGGGGTGCGCCACGATCGCCAGCGCCCGCTGCCAGTCCTCGGTCACCGGGGTGAGCGGCGTGTCCATCGGCACCTCCATCCGGTCGGGTCCGTCCATCCTGCCACCGCCACCGCCGTGAACGGCGCGTGTGGGCCGGTTCCGGCGTCTACGGTGGGGTGCAGTGTGGTTAGAGAAGATCGGGCGCGGGGTAACTCCCGCCGCACGACGCACCCGACCAACGGCGGGGGCGGGTTGATCCGAGGGAGCACGATGCCACTCAACGACGATGACATGCAGACCACCAGCGGCGGCGGGCTCGAGGGTCCGGCCGACGGCGGCGCGACCCCGGGCCAGCACGACGGTGGCG
>NZ_SISL01000618.1:0-2813 GCF_004307965.1 Verrucosispora sp. SN26_14.1
CCGCCCGCCCACCCGCCGCCGAGCCCGGCGCCGCAGGTGCGGGTACGCCCGAGACCGATGCCGGGGAAGGCACTCCCGCGTGACCGGCGTGGACGCCCTGCTGCTCGCCCTCGGTGCGGTGGCGGTCGGGTCGGGGGTGCTGGTGGTGGCGACCAGCCATCTGGTCCGGGCCGGGCTCTATCTGGTGGTCTGCCTCGGCGCGCTGGCCGGGATGTACCTGGTGCTCTCCGCCGAGATGGTGGCCTGGGTGCAGGTGCTGATCTACGTCGGCGCGGTGGTGGTGCTGCTGCTGTTCGCGGTGATGCTGACCCGGGCACCGATCGGCGCCTCGGACGACCTGGACCGGCCCGGCTGGCCGGCCGCGCTGATCGGCGGTGGCGTCGGGCTCGGGCTGTCGGCCCTGCTCGTCGACGCGTACCGCTGGACCGCCGTGGAACTGCCCGGGCCGGGCAACGCCGAGCGCATCGGTGAGCAGGTCTTCGGAAGCTGGGTGCTGCCGTTCGAGGTGCTCTCCGTACTGCTGCTCTCGGCGTTGGTCGGTGCGATCGTGCTGTCCCGGCCGGACATCGGTCGGGCACCGCGTGACAGGGAATCGGCGTCCGGCGGCGACGTGTCGGAGGGGCGGTCGCGGTGAGACCGGTCATCCCGTACGTCACCGCCGCCCTGCTGTTCGGCCTCGGCGTCTACGGCGTCCTGCGGCGGCGTAACGCGGTGCTGGTGCTGATGGCCGTGGAGCTGATGCTCAACGCGGTGAACCTGATCCTGGTCACCGCCGACACCACGGCCAAGGCGCTGCTGCCGCACGGCGGGCAGGTCTTCGCCCTCTTCGTGATCGTGCTGGCCGCCGCCGAGATCGGGGTGGGGCTGGCGATCGTGCTCCAGCTCTATCGGATGCGGGCCAGCGTGGCGGTGGACGAGATCCCGCTGGCCGAGCGCCCGGCCGACGAGCCGACGCCGGTCGTCGCCGGTCCGGCCGGTGACGTGGTCGCGGAGGGGGAGCGGTGAGCACCACGACGTTGCTGGGTGTGCTGCTGCCGGTGGTCCCGCTGGTCGCCGGCCTGACCGGCCTGCTGCTGCCGCCCTCGCCGCGCGGCTCCGCCCTCGGTGCCGATCCGGCCCGCCGGACCGCCGTCGCCCTCGGCGTGACCGGTGCGGCCGGTGCTCTCGCGTTGGCGGTCGCCCTGCTGGTCACGCTGGACGGCCCGGTGGAGGCGTCGACCACCTGGATCGACTTCGGCGGTCTCGCCGTCACCCTCGGGGTACGCCTCGACGGGGCCGCCGCGCTGGTCGCCGTCGCGGTCACCGCCGTCGCCCTGGCCGTGCAGGTCTACTCGACCGGTTACCTGAGCGGTGGCCCGCGCGAGGACGGGGACGTCGACCATCGCTACCCGCCGTACGCGGCCCAGATCAGCCTCTTCACCGCCGCGATGCTGCTGGTGGTGGTCTCCGGGGACCTGATCCTGCTGCTGGTCGGCTGGGAGGTGATGGGTCTCTGCTCGTACCTGCTCATCGCCCACGACCGGCGGCTGCCGGAGGCCCCGGCCGCCGCGATGAAGGCGTTCCTGGTGACCCGGGTCGGCGACGTCGGCTTCCTGCTCGGCATCGCGCTGCTCGGCGTCTCGGCGGGCAGCTTCCGGATCCACGACGTGCTCGCCCACTCCCACAGCACCACCACGCTCACCGCCGCCTGTCTGCTGCTGCTCGCCGGGGTGGCCGGCAAGAGCGCCCAGTTCCCGCTGCACACCTGGCTGCCCGACGCGATGGCCGGCCCGACCCCGATCTCCGCGTTGATCCACGCCGCGACCATGGTCGCCGCCGGTGTGTACGCGGTCACCCGGCTGTGGCCGCTGTTCGAGGCGACGCCGGTCGCGCTGGCCGTGCTCGGCGTGATGGCGTCGGTGACGCTGCTGCTCGGTGCGCTGGCCGCCACCGCACAGGACGACATCAAGCGGGTGCTGGCCTGGTCCACGGTCTCCCAGCTCGGCTACATGACCGGTGCGCTGGCCGTCGGCTCGCCGCCCGCCGCCCTGTTCCACCTGCTCACCCACGCCGCGTTCAAGGCGCTGCTCTTCCTCGCCGCCGGTGCGGTGATCCACAGCGTCGGCACCGCGCTGATGTCCCGGATGGGCGGGCTGCGGCACACCATGCCGGTCACCTTCTGGTGCATGCTGATCGGGCTGGGCGCGCTGGCCGGCGTACCGCCGCTCTCCGGGTTCTGGAGCAAGGAGGGCGTGCTGGCCGCTGCCGCCGACGGCGTGCTCGGTGGTGGCCCGGCCCCGAGCTGGGTGGGATGGCTGGTGCTGGTCTCCGGGCTGGTCGGGGTGGCGATCACCGCCTGGTACGCCACCCGACTGCTGCTGCGGGCCTTCTTCGGCACGCTGCGCACCCCGCAGCTCCCGCCGCACGATCCGCCCGCCGCCCTGCGCTGGCCGTTGCTGCTGCTCGCGGTGCCGGCGGCCCTGCTCGGCCTGGTCGGCTTCTCGCCCTGGTTCACCGACCGGTTGCTCTCCGGCGCTCCCGGCGGGCTGGGCGTGCCGGAGCTGGTGCACATCGGGCCGCTGATGCTGCTGCCGCTGGCGCTGCTGCTGGTCGGGGTGGCCCTGGCCTGGCGGCGTGATCCGGCGGTCGACCCGGCCACCACGCTGGGTCCGCTGCGGCCGGTCCTCGCCCGCGCGTTCCGGCTCGACGACGTCCAGGACGCCCTGGTGGTACGCCCGACGACCGCGTTGGGTCGGCTGGCCCGTACCGCCGACGAGCGGGTGGTGGACGGCGCGGTCACCGGCACCGGGCGGGCGGCCCGCGCGCTCGGCGGC
>NZ_SISL01000619.1:0-2806 GCF_004307965.1 Verrucosispora sp. SN26_14.1
GGCGGGTCACCGTGGCCGGCCGGCCACGGTGCCGGGTGACGTCGGGTCAGCCGCCGTTGACCGGGCGGAACCGGTTGACGGAGTGCCGGGCTCGTGCCGCGCGGTTGGTGACCGGCCCGACGGCGTCGAACATCACCCGACCCAGGGTCGCGTGGGCGCGTACCGCCGGGTGGGTGCCGCCGTAGTTGTCCAGGTCGCCGAGGGAGTCGGCGAAGAAGGCGTAGGTCAGCGTCGGCGCGCCGGTCGCGTCGAACATGATGCCGGCCTCGTGCCGGGCCGCGCCGCTCTCGTCGTAGTCCGCACCGTACTTGGTGGCCACCCGGCTGCGTTCCGCCGAGGACATGTCGCGACGGATCCCGTCGTGGTAGCCGTTCACCCAGCGCAGGATGCCCAGCAGGAAGTCGCACGACCGGGTCGACAGCAGGGTCTTGGTGGCCAGCCGCCACAGCAGGTCGTGGGTCTCGCGCGGGGTGGTGACGCCGAGGAAGAAGCGGTTCGGGTTGGCCACCGGCTCGACCCGGGTGTGCGTGAAGCCCTTGGCGGCGAGGATCTCGTTGATCTCCAGTGCCGGCACCACCCGCCCGCACATCCGCACCGACGTGTTGTCGGAGACGAGCAGCATGGCGGTGAGGAAGTTCGCCACGGTGATCTCGTCACCCCAGACGGTGTGCAGGAAGTAGATGCCGCTGCCACCGAGGATGATGTCGCCGGTCAGATCGAGCCGCTGGCCGAGCGCCAGCTCACCCCGGTCGATCTTGTCCATCACCGCCACCGCGACGGCCAGCTTCTGCACGCTGTACCCGTGCGTCACCCGATCGACGTCGTCGGCCACCACGGTCCGCAGCGCACCGGAGTCGTCCACCATCGCCACGTGCGAACGCCACTCACCGCCCGCCCGCGCCTTCTGCTGCCGATAGGTACGCCGGATCAGCGCCTGCGCGGCATCGTGACCGGACGGTGCCGCACCGCCCGACGTACCGGGCGCGGCGGCAGCGCCGCCCGGTGTCGCCACCAGGGCCGCCGCAGCGGCCCCGATCCCGATCGCGGCCCGACGGCTCATCTGCTCGGCCATTGCCACTCCTCTGGTCCGGCGTGCGACCGGCGGGATACCGGCACCGGACACACCCTGCCATACCCGCCCATCTATCGCCGCCCCCTCCTCCAGAGTGGAGCGGATCGGTCGCCGCGAGCCGGCGGGGCTCACCCGACTCGGACGGCCTCGTCGCCGTCGACCGGGAACGCCGTCGCCGTCGGGGTGAGGTACCTCCGCAGGGTGTGCGCGTCCGGGGCGGTGGCGGTCCAGAGGGTGGCCGGGCCGCCGGCCAGTGGCAACCGGGCGACCGTGCCCATGACCGCCGGGGGTACGGACGGCTCGGACGGGTCGACCACGAGCAGCGAGCCGGTGGCGGGTGCGCCGCCGAGCACCGCCGGTCCGGCCCAGCCGGGTGTGTCCGGCCCGACCGCCAGCGACTGCCGCAGCAGGGGCCGGCCCCCGACGTCGACCCGGGTGACGACCTCGGCGTTGCCGGGTGCCTCCTGGTACCGACCGCAGATCAGTTCGTCCCGCCAGCGCAGGGTGCCGCCCTCGGCGACGTCCACCTGGGCGTCGGCCACGTGCGCACAACCCGCCGCCGCGACCAGTTGCTCCGGCAGCCAGTGCAGCGTGGCGTCGGCGGCGACGGTCACCCGGACCAGCATCCGGGAGACCGCGCCGGGGCGGCCGGGCAGGGCGATCGAGGCGGCCACGGTGCGGACGCGGACCACCGCACCGGGGCCCAACTCGACGTCCAGCCGCAGGTCGTCGCCGGCGAGCGGACCGGCCGCACCGCCGACGACGTACACCGTGACGCCACCGTCCGACGCCGGCACCTGGCGCAGCAGCAGCGGGCTCTCCCCGCGCAGCTCCGCCGGCACGGTGCGCCCGTGCCGGTCGGCCCTGGCCACGAGCCGGGCGGTGGCCCGCATCAGGCCTGCCCGGCGGGTACCGGGTGGTCGGCGTGCGCGGTCGCGGCCCGGTGGTGGGCCAACTCGTGCCGGATCCACCCGGCGACCCGGGTGGCCAGCGGATCCTCGGTGATGGACTGGAACACCGTCGGCAGGCTGCCCCGGCGGGCCCGCGCGTCACGGTCCATCACCGACAGGTCGGCGCCGACCATCGGGGCCAGGTCCGTCTTGTTGATCACCAGGAGGTCGGCGGCGGTCACGCCGGGGCCACCCTTGCGCGGCACCTTGTCCCCGCCGGCCACGTCGACCACGAAGATCTGCCGGTCCACCAGACCTCGGCTGAAGGTGGCGGTCAGGTTGTCCCCGCCGCTCTCCACCAGCACGAGGTCCAGCGGGCCCAGCGCCTCGGCCAACTCGTCGACCGCGTCGAGGTTGGCACCGATGTCGTCACGGATGGCGGTGTGCGGGCAGCAGCCGGTCTCCACGGCCCGGATCCGGTCCGGGTCGAGTACCCCGGCCCGCTTGAGGAAGTCGGCGTCCTCGGTGGTGTAGATGTCGTTGGTCACCACCGCCAGCCGCAACTCGTCGGCGAAGGCCCGGCACAGCGCGGCGACCAGCGCCGTCTTGCCGGAGCCGACCGGACCGCCGATGCCGACCCGGAGCGCCCGCGACGCGGCGGGCAGCGGGGCGTGCGGGTCTACTCCGGGTTCCGGGTGGGTGTGGGGAACGGACTCGTCGTGCTCGGTCTCAGGACGCAAAGAGACGCACCTCCCAGGTGGCGTGGACTTCGGCATGGATGTCGGCGAGCGGAGCGGCGGCGGCCGGCAGTCGCTCCGGTGGTTCCTCGGCGGCCCGCGCCGCC
>NZ_SISL01000062.1:0-20331 GCF_004307965.1 Verrucosispora sp. SN26_14.1
GATGAGCGCTAGTCTCGGGGGCTCGGAGATGTGGATAAGAGACACGGTCACCACCGGCGGCACCGCGCAGGCCGCCGAGCCCTGGTCGCCCCGATCGTCGTACACCTCGACCGACCGGGGTGACGGCACCTACACCGTGCCACTGCTCCGGGCAGACGTGCCGGACATCGGCGTCGAACGGGTGCCGGCCGCGGAGAACGCCGAGGGCCGGGACATCTACTACATGATCAGCACCACCATGCACCTGAGCCCGGGTGCGCCGATCATGAAGTCGTACGACCTGGTGAACTGGGAGATCGTCAACTACGTCTTCGACCGGGCGAGCATCGGCGACTCGTTCTCGCTGCGCAACGGCCAGAACTCGTACGGCCAGGGCCAGTGGGCGTCGTCTCTGCGCTACCACGACGGCATGTTCTACGTCGCCTTCAACACCAACAACCTCGGCGGCGCCTACATCTATCGCACCGACGACATCGAGAACGGCGCGTGGCAGCGCACGGCCCTCGGTCGCGGCCTGCACGACCCGTCCCTCTTCTTCGACCACGACGGTACGGCGTA
Source organism: Verrucosispora sp. SN26_14.1 (assembly GCF_004307965.1). NCBI lineage: Bacteria > Bacillati > Actinomycetota > Actinomycetes > Micromonosporales > Micromonosporaceae > Micromonospora > Verrucosispora sp. SN26_14.1. The sequence goes on from NZ_SISL01000062.1 coordinate 559, forward strand.
CATCTTCTACGGCAACGGAAACATCAGCGCGGTGCGGCTCAACTCCGCACTGACCGCCGTCGTGCAGGACTACCCGAACGTCTTCACCGCCAACGACTACGCCGGCCGGCCCTTCATCGGCGGACTCTTCGAGGGCGCCCAGTTCTACCACATCAACGGCTACTACTACGCCGTCATCATCACCTGGCCCTCCGGCCAGGGACGTCAGGTCGTCATGCTCCGTTCGCCGGAGCTGCTCGGGCGCCACACCTCCGAGGGCGGGGTCAACACCTACGAGGCGCGCGGCGTGCTCAACTCCAACGGCTTCGCGCAGGGCAGCCTCGTGCCGATCGCCCGAGAGGGTGGTCAGACCGACTGGCACGGCATGTTCTTCCGGGACACCTTCCCGATCGGCCGCATCCCGGCGCTCATCCCCGCGACCTGGTCCGAGGACGGCTGGCCGACCTTCGGCACCAACGGTGTGGTGCCGGTGGAGGGCGCGTTCGCCAAGCCGATCGCGCTCAGCCCGGAGCAGGAGCGGTTCGAGCGGCAGAAGTCCATCGTGGTCTCGGACGACTTCGCCAACGACGCACCGCACAGGGCGTACATGGACGAGGAGTGGACCGCCCCGACGCCGGAGATCGAGGAGGAGATCAGGCCCAACGGATCGCGGCTGGACATGGCCTGGGAGTGGAACCACGCGCCGGACAACCGCCACTGGTCGCTGACCGACCGGGCGGGCTGGCTGCGGCTGACCACCGGCAAGGTGGTCACCGGCGGCTACGTCTACACCAAGCTCTCCAACCGCGCCGAGCTGGCCTGGTTCGAGGAGGCCCGCAACACGCTGTCGCAGCGGACCTTCGGGCCCCGACAGTCCGTCGAGACCAGGATGGACATCTCCCGGATGACCGACGGCGACGTCGCGGGTCTGGCCGCCTACAACCGGGGCTTCTCGTACGTGGCGGTCAAGCGTGCCGGTGGGGTGAACACGCTCGGCGTGGTCAACCGGGGGCAGCCCTTCGCCGTCGACCTCGACCAGGCGACGCTGGAGAACTTCCTGCCCGGCACGACGGTGCCGCTCGGCGACGCGACCGAGGTGCACGTGAAGGCGGACCTCGACTTCGCCTCGCCCACCGGGCAGCTCTGGACCACGTTCCACTACAGCCTGGACGGGGTGACCTGGACGCAGATGGGCAACCGGGTGGGTCCGCAGACGCTGGACGGCAGTCTGGCCCACTTCATGGGGCACCGGGTCGGCCTGTTCAACTACGCCACCCAGCAGACCGGTGGTCAGGTCGACTTCGACCACTACCTGCTCAGCGACACGCTCACCGCGCAGAACCGGCCGTTGGACACCGGCGCGCTGGACGCGGCCATCGCGTACGCGGCCACGCTCGACGAGTCGGCGTACCCGGCCGACGCCTGGGCCGCCATGCGTGCCACGCTCGCCGCCGCCACGACGGCCCGGGCCGGCACGTTCGGCACCCAGAACCAGATCGACGCGCCGGAACGGGCGCTGAGCTACCAGTTGGCCCGGCTCGGGGTGCTGCGCAGTGCCACACTCCCGGTCACGGTGACCGCCCAGACGCGGTGCGTCGGCGGTAAGGCGTACGTGGCGGTGCAGGCCCGCAACGACCACGACGCTCCGGTGGACGTGGTGCTGGAGAGCGCGTACGGCCGGCGATCGGTTCCGGACGTGGCACCGGGTGCCCATGCGTTCCAGCAGTTCGCCGCCCGCGGCGCCGCCGCCCCGGCGGGTACGGCGACCGTCCGGGTGACCGGGACGGTCGACGGCAGGGACGTGACCACCGTCCGCACCGCGGCGTACCCGGCCACCACCTGCGGCGGCTGATCCCCACCCATCCGATCTGCCCCGGAGCCGGTTCCACGCCGGTTCCGGGGTGCCGATGAACTCCCCTGCCCGTTCCACTTCAAGGAGGACATCTCGTGACACCGCGTCCACGAACGGGGGCCCGCCGACGGGTCGCCGCCATCGCGACGGCCGGCGTGATGCTCGCCGGATTCGTCGCGGCGGCACCGGTCCAGGCCGCCGACACGAATCTCGTCGTCAACGGCGGGTTCGAGAACGGCCTGGCGAACTGGTTCGTCAACAACGGCAACGCCACCGACAGCGCGACCCTCTCCCTCACCACCGACGCCTACTCCGGGTCGAGCGCGGTGCGGGTCACCAACCGGACGACCACCGGGTCCGGTCCGATGCAGGACCTCTCCGGCAAGGTCCAGGCCGGGCAGACGTACACGTTGAGCGCCCGACTCAAGTACGAGAACGCGGCCTCGCCCGCGACGAAGCAGTTCTTCGCCACCATGCACTACGGCGGCTCCACCTACACCAACCTGGTGAGCGTGACGGCGACCCGGGGACAGTGGGCGCACGTCAACGGGCAGTTCACCATCCCGGCGAGCCAGGGCGTCGGCACCGCGCGCCTGTTCTTCGAGACCCCGTGGACGAGTGACCCGGGCGCCGATGCGAACCTGCACCTCATGGACTTCACGCTCGACGACGTATCGGTGGTCGGCGCCGCGCCGCCGCCGCCCGCGTCCAAGACCATCGAGGTGGTCGGCAAGCTGCCCGGTGAGCACAACCCGTTGATCGGCCACAAGTTCGGCGCCGACGGGTACGGCTTCGTCCACGACGGCCGGGTCTACATGTACATGACCAACGACACCCAGGGGTACGCCCCGAACCCGACCACCGGTGTCTCGCCGGGCATCAACTACGGCGACATCAACCAGATCACGGTGATCTCCACGACCGACATGGTCAACTGGACGGACCACGGTGAGATCCAGGTCGCCGGGCCGAACGGCGTGGCACCGTTCACGAACAACTCGTGGGCGCCGGGCATGGCCAAGAAGATCGTCGACGGGCAGGAGAAGTTCTTCCTGTACTACGCCAACGGCGGCGGCTCCAGCAACGTGATCACCGGTGCGTCGCCGGTGGGCCCGTGGACCAGCGAGCGCACCAGCACGCTGATCGACGGCCGCACCCCGGGTGCCGAGGCGGTCGCCTGGAAGTTCGACCCGGCGCCGTTCGTGGACGACGACGGCGAGGCGTACCTCTACTTCGGCGGCGGTCCGGCGGCGACCAGCATGCCGGCGGCCGAGCGGTTCAACAACCCGAAGAACCTGCGGTCGATCAAGCTCGGTGACGACATGGTGTCGACCGAGGGCACGGCGGCGGTCGTGGACGCCCCGGTGGCCTTCGAGGCGGCCCAGGTGTTCAAGCGCGACGGCAAGTACTACCTGTCGTACTCGTCGCACTTCGGCGGCAACGACTTCGGTGGCAACCAGACGCCGCTGCCCGGGTACCCCGGCGGCGGTCAGATCGGCTACATGATCTCCGACGACCCGATGGTCTGGCCGAAGGAGACCTACGCGGGCGTGCTGTTCCCGAACCAGTCGCAGTTCTTCGGCACCGGCACCGGCGGCAACAACCACCAGTCCGCCTTCGAGTACGAGGGCAAGTACTACTTCACGTACCACGGCCCGACGCTGAACAAGCGCATCAACGGCAACACCACCCAGGGCTACCGCAGCCCGCACATCCAGGAACTCAGCTTCAACGAGGACGGCACCATCCGGCAGGTGGTGGGCGACTACGCCGGTGTCGACCAGGTCCGGAACTTCGACCCGTACCGGGTGTTCGAGGCGGAGACCTTCGGCTGGAGCAAGGGCATCGCGACCGTGAAGATCGACGGCGGGTCCGCCCAGTTCGGCGACGAGGCACCCAACCTGGTCGTCCGTGACATCGACAACGGCGACTGGACCGCGCTCTCCTCGGTCGACTTCGGGGCCGGGGCCAGGAGCCTGACCGCCAAGGTCCGGCCGCTGGTGGCCGGCGGATCGATCCAACTGCGGCTCGGTGACGTGACCGCCCCGGTGGTGGCGACCATCCCGGTCGACGGGCCGATCGGCGAGTGGACGGAGCTCAGCACCGAGCTCGACGGCGTGGCCGGCGTGCACGACGTGTACTTCACCTACGCCGGACCGGCGGGTGGCGACCTGTTCGAGATCGACACCTGGGCGTTCGAGGCGGCCACCGCCGACCTGCCGGTGACGGTCAGCGCGCAGACGCGGTGTGTCGGCGGTAAGGCGTACGTGGCGGTGCAGGCGCGCAACGACCACGACGCTGCGGTGGACGTGGTGCTGGAGAGCGCGTACGGGCAGCGGTCGGTGTCGGCCGTGGCGCCGGGCGCGAGCGCGTTCCAGCAGTTCAACAGCCGGACGGCGGCGACGCAGGCAGGCACGGCGACCGTCCGGGTGACCGGGTCGATCGACGGCAGGGACGTGACGACGGTACGCACCGTCGAGCACCCCGCTGCCACCTGCTGATCATCCCTACCCACTGTCGATCACGAGTGACGCGGAGATGCAGATGAGAACGGACAATCGCAGGCGGCTGTTGGCGGCGGGTGCCGCCGGGGCCCTGCTGGTCGGGTCGGTGATGGCGGCTGCGCCCGCCTCGGCCGATCCGGGTGACAGCGGTGACGTGACGGTCACCGTGGAGATCGAGGAGTTGGTGGAGCCGGGTGTCCTCGCCATGTCGATCGCGGGTGACTCGGTGGCGTTGACCGAGGACGGGTCGACGTTGCTGGTGCGGCAGTTCGTGGGTGGTCTGCCGACGGTGACGGTGACCGACACCCGGACCGCCGACGAGGTGCCCTCGGGTGCGGCGTGGGCGGTGCTCGGTAGTGCCACCGACTTCACCGGAGCCGACGGTCAGGAGCCGATCGGTGCCGGGCACCTGGGCTGGAAGCCGCGCCTGGTCGACGGTGGCGACACCGGTCTGGTCAGCGAGGGCGAGGAGGTCGTCACCGTGTTGGACGAGCCGACGCAGCCGGGCAACAACGTGGGTCTGGTCGACCAGGAGTTGCTGGTCTCCACGTTCGACTCGGGCGCGGTCGCCGGTGGGGCGTACTCGGTCGACGCCGACCTGTTCCTGCGCACCCCGGCCGACGTGGCCGCGGGCGAGTACACCTCGACGCTGACCCTGTCCCTCTTCGAGTGATCCGCTGAGGGCGGGGCCGCCGGTCCACGGCGACCCCGCCCTCGTTCCCCGTCGCGCCGCCCCGGACCGGCGCGTCAGGCCGCGATGGCGATCGCGAAGATGTGCATGGTGGGCACGTTGGCCGCCGGGCGGGCACTGATGTTGGGCAGCTCGACCCGGACGACCGCCTTGTTCTGCACCGTCACGCCCACGAAGTAGACGCAGGCCGCCGTGTTCTGCCGCTGGTTGCCGGGCCGGTTCTGGTAGGCGCTGACCACGGCCGCGGCGGCCCCGCTGTGCGGCCCGCCGTACCAGTCCGGGGTGCTCAGCGTGAAGGTCTGACGGGTGCCGTCGGCGTACACCACCGTGCCGGTGCCGGACACCGCGCCGTACGTGCCGGTGGCGAGGAAGCCGAGCGTACGACCGGTGCCGGTGACGCTGATCGACTGCCCGGAGGCGATGGCGTTGTCCGCTCCGCCCGCCGCGACGCTGGGCCAGCGGAAGGTCACCCCGTTGCGGCTCAGGGTGGCGCCGGGGGTGACGCCCGCAGCGGCCAGGGCCTGCGCGGAGAGCGAGGCACCGTTGCCGTCGAAGTTGCCGACGCCGGTGTTGGTGTCGTTGGTGGTGCTGACGTTGGTGAAGCTCTGTTCCAGCGTCGGGAGGGCGACGCCCTGCCCGGTGGCCCGGTAGGTGCGACCTGCCTGGACGGTCACCTCGACCAGGTCCGACTCGATCCGCGTGGTCCGCGCGGGCGTCCCGTCGGCGACGTCGACCACCGTGTACGTGGTGGCGAAGAGCCGTCCGCGCAGGCGTACCGTGCCGGCCCGGTCCGGCCGGACGAGGACCTCGCTGGCCTGGCCGTTGGTCCACGCGATGCCGACGGTGTGTCCGCCCCGGCCACGCAGGCCGGATACCCGCCCGTTCGGCCACGCGGTCGGCAGGGCCGGCAGGACGTGCAGTTCACCGGCATGGCTCTGGAGCAGCATCTCGGCGACCCCGGCGGTGGCGCCGAAGTTGCCGTCGATCTGGAACGGCGGGTGCAGGTCGAACATGTTCGGCGCGAGCCGGGCCGGGGTGGCGAGGAAACGGATCAGGTCGTGGGCGCGGTTGCCCTCCTCCATCCGGGCCCAGAAGTTGATCTTCCAGGCGAGTGACCAGCCGGTGCCGTCGTCACCCCGGATCTCCAGGGTGCGCCGGGCCGCCTCGAACAGCTGCGGGGTGCCGCGCCGGGTGATCTGGTTGCTCGGCGCGAGCCCGTACAGGTGCGAGATGTGCCGGTGGTTCCGCTCGGTCTCCACCCAGTCGTAGAGCCACTCCATGATGTTGCCCCGGGAACCGACCCGCGTCGGTGCCAACCGGTCCCGGGTCGCGCGGACCTGGGCCCGGAACGTGGCGTCCACCCCGAGGATCTCGCTGGCCCGGGCGCAGCCGTCGAAGAGGTCCCGCAGGATCTGGTTGTCCATGGTCGGGCCGGCGCACACGCTGGCGTCCGTGTGGTGGCCGATCTCCGGCGAGTTCGACGGGTTGGTGACCAGGTAGCCGAGGGACGGCTCGGTCACCAACGTGTCGAGGAAGAACTGCGCGGCACCCTTCATCGCCGGGTAGTTCGCGCGCAGGAACTCGACGTCGCCGTTGAACAGGTAGTGGTCCCAGATCAGGGTGGCCAGCCACGCACCGCCGGTCTGCCACATGCCCCAGAACGCGCCGTCCACCACCGAGGTGGCCCGCCAGGCGTCGGTGTTGTGGTGGGTGACCCAACCGCCCGCGCCGTACTGCACCTGCGCGGTGCGGGCACCGCTGACCGCCAGGTCGCGGACCATGTCGAAGACCGGTGCGTGGCACTCCGCCAGGTTCGTGGTGTTGGCCGGCCAGTAGTTCATCGGCAGGTTGGCGTTGATCGTGTACTTCGAGTCCCACGCCGGGGTCAGCGAGTCGTTCCAGATGCCCTGGAGGTTTGCCGGCTGGGTGCCCGGCCGGGAGGACGAGATCAGCAGGTACCGGCCGAACTGGAACAGCAGCGCGGAGAACTGCGGGTCGTTGACGCTGTTGTGCTGCGCGATCCGCACGTCGGTCGGCTGGTCGGCGGCGGCGGTCCGGCCGAGGTCGAGACTGACCCGGCCGAACAGCGCCTGGTAGTCGGCCACGTGCCGGCTGCGGAGCTGGTCGTAACTGCTGGCCCGGGCGGCGGTCAGGTGACGCCGCGCGATGCCCTGGTAGTCCCCGCCGACGTTGCGGTAGGTGACGTAGCTGGATCCGATCGAGATCAACAGGGTCACGCTGGTGGCGTTGGTGACCCGCAGCGTGCCGCCGGAACTCGTCACCGTGCCGCCGCTGACGGTCGCGTTGGCCAGGGCGTGGAACCGCACCGCGCCGGTGACGCCCTCCTGGTTGCCGGAGACCCCGTCGAGGGCGATCGTGGTGCCGTCAGGGCTGGACAGCGTGGTCCGCTGCGGGCTGTCGAAGGTGGCGGTAAAGGAGATCGACCCGCTCCGGTCGGCGGTCAGGCGCATCGCGATGACCTGGTCCGGCGCGCTGGCGAACACCTCGCGCTGGTAGCGGACGCCGTTCATCAGGTAGCTGACCGAGCTGGTCGCGGTGGTCAGGTCGAGCTGCCGCTCGTACTGCGACGCCCCGCCCGAGGTGGGGAACGTCAGCCGCAGGTTGCCGACGAGCTGGTACGCCAACTGCCCGACCGGGTTGCCGAGCATGTTCTGGTTGATCAGGTTCTGCGCCTGCGTCCACTGGTTGGCGAAGACCAACCGCCGGATCTCCGCCAGCGCCCCCGCCCCCCGGGTGTTGCTCGGGTCGTGGGGGCCGCCGGCCCAGACGGTGTCCTCGTTGAGTTGCAGCCGTTCGGCGTCGACGTTGCCGAACACCATGGCGCCGAGCCGACCGTTGCCGATCGGGAGCGCGCGCAGCCAGTCGGTCCCGGCGGACTCGTCGTACCACAGTGCCAGGTCACCGGCGGCGAGCACCTGGGCTGGTGGGGCGGAGTCCGCGCGGGCCAGGGCGGTCCACGGCAGCGGCAGCAGGGCGCCGCTCGCGCCGGCCGCGCCCATCTTGAGAGCCTGCCGTCGGGTCAGGTCTGACATCGATCCTCCAACCGGTGGCCCGAGGAGCCACGCCGGTGCGCGGGAACAGGGTGGAAAGCCGACATGCCGGCGCTGTTCGGTGACGTCGGGCGGGACGTGTCGGGCGAGACCCGAGCGCCACGGAGACAGCCAGACATCTGATGTGTTTCGCGAAGGTTACTCCGGGACGACAAAATAGGCAATGGTCGATGACGATGCCTGACGCCCACGGGCAATTCACTACCGATCACACCGATGTGCAGGCACAACGGAGTGGCCCGCCCCCGTCGCCAGACTTTCTCGCGTGGCCGGGCCGATCAGCGACGACACGGAGGGACACACCGACGAGGGGCTGAATACATCACATGTATCGCCCCGGGGCGGGGTCGGCGGAGTGCGGAGCCCGCCGCGATCAGCGCCGGGCGGCCGTACCACCTCGGGCGGTCGTGCCCGGTCGGGCGTCACCGAGCCGCGCCAGGGCCGCGTCACGGTCCACGGCGGATTCGGTGAGGGCGAGCCGCCGCACGTGGTCGACGACCCGGTCAGGGAACCGGTAGCGGCTGCCGCACCGGACGAGCAGGCGGCGCTCGCGCAACTCCCCCAGACCCCGTCGGACCTGCACGAGGGTCAGGTTGCACAGCGCCGCCGCCGCGTCGGCGTCGAAGTCCGGGCCGGGATGCAGGCCGAGGTAGCGGACCAACCGCTGCCCACGAGCGGGCAGATCGCGGTAGGCCAGGTCGAAGGCGGCGAGCAGGGCTGCCGCCGGGTCGACGCCGACCGACTCGTCCGCCAGGTCGAAGGGAGAGGTGGCGGCCTCTCCGGTCCGCTGGTCGACGACCGGCTCCGCGCCGCCGACCTCGTCGATCATGGTGCTCAACAGACGTTCCATCCGGTCGGCGCGGTCCACCACCACGGCGGTGTCGGACGGTCGGACCGGACTTGCCGACGGGCGCCGGTCGGTGCGGACGCCCATGGACGCGGCGGTGGCAGGTACGCGCATGACAGCCCCCCTTCCTCGTCAGACATCAGGTGGCGTGGCGGCGGACGTCCGTCCCGCACGCGAACCTGGCCCGCCGGGGCGTCGCGGTGACCGGCTCGGCCGGCCGGGACGGTGGACGCCGAGCACCCGGGTGAGCACGTCGCGAGTGAGGGGAAGCCTGCACTCTTGCTGACGAAAAGTAGTCTGTGAGCGATAACATAGCAAGGAGTAGATGTTCTTGCGATGAGGTGGACGCACCTCATCGGGCCAGCCAACCTCCGTCGACCGGGATGACGGCGCCGTGCACGTAGGCGGCCGCGTCGGAGGCGAGGAAGACGGTGACTCCGGCGAGGTCGTCGGGGCGCCCCCACCGCCCGGCCGGGATCCGTTCCAGGATCGCCCGGTTGCGCTCCGGCTGGTCCCGCAGTGCCCGGGTGTTGTCCGTGCCGATGTAGCCCGGCGCGATCGCGTTGACGTTGACCCCGTGCGGCGCCCACTCGTTGGCCAACGCGCGGGTCAGACCGGCGATCCCCGACTTCGCGGCGGCGTATCCGGGCACCGTCACGCCGCCCTGGAAGCTCAGCATCGACGCGGTGAAGATGATCTTCCCGCTGCCCCGCCGGACCATCTCCCGGCCCAGCTCCCGGGCGAGGACGAACGGCGCGGACAGGTCGACTTCGAGCACGTGGTCCCAGTCGGCGTCGGAGTGCTCTGCGGCGGGCGCGCGACGGATCGTGCCGGCGTTGTTGACCAGGATGTCGACGGGCCGGTCGGCCCCGACGAGCCAGTCGCCGAGCGCGCGGACGGCGGCGCGGTCGGACAGGTCCGCCCGGTACGGCACGAACCCGCGCCCGTGCGCCGCCACCCGGTCGGCCACCTCGCTACCGGTCTCCTCCAGCGCCGCGCTCACCCCGATCACGTCGGCTCCGGCAGCCGCCAGGGCCTCCGCCATCGCCAGTCCGATGCCGCGTCGGCACCCGGTCACCACGGCCAACCGGCCGCTCAGGTCGAACAGGTTCACGTGTCTCCTCCACAGTCGACGAGCACCTTCACGTCACCACCGGCGGCGAGCGCCTCGAAGGCCCGCGACACGTCGGCCAACGGCACGATCCGGGAGACGAGCCGGTCGGCGGGCACCTGACCGGTGTGCACCAGGCGGACCGCCTCGGCGTAGTCCCCGCGTTCGTAGACCCGTACCCCGATCACCTCCAGCTCGCGCCAGAAGATCCGGTGCAGGTCCACCTCGCGGGGGGTGGGGTGGATGGCGACGACGACGAGCCGTCCCCGGACCGCGAGCAGGTCGGTCGCGGTCCGGACACCGGCCGCCGAGCCGGAGACCTCGAACACCACGTCCGCGCCGGCCTCGGCGGTCGCCTCCCGGACGTACCGCGCGACGTCGACCGTCGCCGGGTCGACGGCGGTGAGACCGAGGTCGGTGGCGAGTTCCCGGCGGCGCGGGTCGAGTTCGAGCACGGTCACCTCGGCACCGGTGGCCCGGGCGACCGTGCCGATGAGCAGACCCACCGGCCCGGCGCCGATGACGACCGCGTGTTCGCCGGCGACGAGCCGGGAGCGGCGCACGTCGTGCACCGCCACCGCGGTCGGCTCGACGAGCGCGGCGTGGACCAGCGACAGGTCCGCTGGCAGCGGCACCAGGAGCCGCGCGGATACGGTCCACGACCGTTGCATCGCGCCGGGCGAGTCGATGCCGACGAAGTCGAGCCGGTGGCAGATGTGCGTGTGTCCGGCACGGCAGGCGGGACACTCACCGCACCAGTCCAGCGGCATCACGGTGACCGGGTCCCCCACCCGGAATCCCTCGACGCCCGCGCCGACCTCGGCCACCCGGCCCGACATCTCGTGCCCGATCACCGCCGGTACGCTCACCCGCTGGTCCATCGCCCCGTGCGCGATGTGCAGGTCCGTGCCACAGATCCCGGTGTACGCGACGTCGAGGCGCACCTGGCCGGGACCGGGCGGCACGACGGGGGTCTCCTCGACGACGAAGGTCTGCTCGCCGACGTACTGTGCGCTGCGGTTCACGCCGCCTCCTCGGGTCTCTCCGGTGGGCTGTTCTTCTCCCGCGAGCCGCTCGGCCGGGCCCGACCGAGTGCACCTGCCAGCGGTGGATCGCTGGGACGCCGAGGGTGCCGTGAGGGCACCAAACGTCCGACGTCTCTATAGTGGTGAGGGCTGCCGGTGTCTGCCACAGGCGGTGGCGGACCCATGTCGACGCCCCAGCGCGGGCCGGTCCGAAGGGGGCGTGGATGGCACTCACCGACGACGCGATCGCCAGGATCCGCAGCATGATCCAGAGCGGGGAGCTGCCGCCGGGCGCACGGCTGCCACCGGAGCCGCAACTGGCCGCGCAGATGGGGCTGTCCCGCAGCGGGGTCCGGGAGGCGGTGAAGGTGCTCGAATCGGCGCGGGTGCTCGACGTGCGTCGCGGCGACGGCACGTACGTCACCAGCCTCGCCCCGCGCCTGCTGCTGGAGGGCCTCGGCGTCGCGGTGGAACTGCTGCGCGACGACACGCTGCTGGAGGTGATGGAGGTCCGCCGGATGCTGGAGCCGGTGGCGACCGGCCTGGCGGCGCTGCGGATGACCGACACCGACCTCGACGAGCTCGCCCGGATCCTGGAGGACATGCGGGCCGCCGCCGACGACGCCGAGAAGCTGATCCAGTTCGACACCGCCTTCCACCACACGGTCATCGCGACGACCGGGAACGAGACCCTCACGTCGCTGCTGGCCGGGCTCTCCAGCCGGACGCTGCGGGCGCGGGTGTGGCGCGGGCTGATCGAGGGCAACGCGGCACACAAGACGATCGACGAGCACCACGCGATCTATCTCGCGCTGCGGTCGCGTGATCAACTGCTCGCCCAGGCCAGCGCCCTGATGCACGTCAACACCTCGGAGGCGTGGCTGCGTACGGTGCTCGCCGCCAAGGCGGCGGACGCGTGATGCCCGCACGACGGGGTTCACCCGGCCGCCCCGTCGGGCTGGGACCGCCGGGGCAGTCCGTAGGTCCGCAGGGCGGTGCCGGCGAAGACGTCCTGCCGTTCCCGGGCCGACAGCGGCGGTAACGCGGCCTCCAGCGCCCGACGGACACCCGGGTAGTCCGACCTGAGCAGACACACCGGCCAGTCCGAGCCAAACATCAGACGATCCGGGCCGAACTCGTCGATCGCGACCGCGACGAACGGGCTCAGGTCGGCCGGTGACCACTCCGGCCGGGCCTCGGTGACCAGGCCGGACAGCTTGGCGGTGACGTTCGGGTGGTCGGCGAGCGCGGCGAACGGGTCGCGCCAGGCCCGCAGACCCGCCTCTCCCGCGTCGATCCGGGGCTTGCCGAGGTGGTCGAGGACGAACCGGAGCTGCGGTACGGCCCGTGCCGCCCGGGCCGCCGCCGGCAACTGGTCGGCCCGGATCACCAGGTCGAACACGAGCCCGGCATCGGCCACCTCGACGAGGCCGCGCCGCACCTCGGGCCGGTCGAGATAGTCGGGGTCTGCCTCCCCCTGCACCTGCGGGCGTACCCCGACCAGCAGCTCACCGCCGCGCAGCCGACGGTAGCCCGCGACGGTTGCGGAGACGTCGCCGGCCGCGATGTCGAGCCAGGCCACCACGCCGAGGATGGCCGGTGTGTCGGCGGCGTGGCCGAGGAACTCGGCGGCCTCGTCGGGATGACAGCGACCGCCCTCCACCAGCACGGTGCCGTCCACGCCGGTCGCGGTCAGCTCGGTGGTGAGGTCCGCCGGGGTGAACGGTCGACGGATGGCGGCCAGTGCGGGATCGTCCAGCCAGTCGTAGCCGTGGTCCGGCTGCCACAGGTGGTGGTGCGCGTCGATGATCATGCCGGCGCTCCCGCCACGACCGGCGCGGTGGTCCACTCCGGGCCGTCGGGGAACCGGTAGTCGGTCAGTGCGGCGGGGACGATCTCGGCGCTCATGCCCGGCACGCGCGGTGCGAGGTAGCGTCCATGCTGGACGCGGACCGGGTCGGCGAAGTGCTCGTGCAGGTGGTCGACGTACTCGATGGCCCGGTCGTCCGTGGTGCCGCTGAGTGCCACGAAGTCGAACATGGCCAGGTGCTGCACCAGCTCGCACAGCCCAACACCTCCGGCGTGCGGGCAGACCGGCACCCCAAACTTCGCGGCGAGCAGCAGGATCGCCAGGTTCTCGTTGACCCCGGCGACCCGGCAGGCGTCGATCTGCACGACGTCGACCGCGTCGGCCTGGAGGAGCTGCTTGAACATCACCGCGTTGTGCACGTGCTCACCGGTGGCCACCTTGACCGGGGCGAGGGCCTTGCGCACGGCGGCGTGCCCGAGCACGTCGTCCGGGGACGTCGGCTCCTCGATCCAGTACGGTTCGAAAGGCGCCAGCTCCCGCATCCACCCGATGGCCTCGGGCACCCCCCAGATCTGGTTGGCGTCGACCGCGATGCGGACGTCCGGCCCGACCGCGCGGCGGGCGATACCCATCCGGCGTACGTCGTCGGCCAGATCCCCGCCGACCTTGATCTTGATCAGCCGGTACCCGTCGTCGACCGCCTCCCGGCAGAGCCGGGCGAGCTTCTCGTCGTCGTAGCCCAACCAGCCCGGCGTGGTCGTGTAGGCGGGATAGCCCTCGGCCAGCAGGCGCTGCTCCCGGGCGGCGCGCCCGCCCTGCGCGGCCCGTAGCAGGTCCAGCGCCTCGTCCTCGGTGAGCGCCTCGCGCAGGTAGCGGAAGTCGACCTGCGCGACGATCTGTTCCGGGGCGAGGTCGGCGAGCAGCTTCCACAGCGGCTTGCCCGCGCGGCGGGCGGCGAGATCCCACACCGCGTTGACCAGCCCGCCGGCCGCCATGTGCACCACTCCCTTCTCCGGGCCGAGCCACCGGATCTGGCTGTCGCCGACGAGCCGCCGGGCCAGCGCGCCGGGGTCCGCGAGCACCTCGTCGACCGGCTGACCGACCACCATCGAGGCGAGCGACTGCACGGCCGCGACCTGGATCTCGGTGCCGCGCCCCACGGTGAAGACCAGTCCGTGTCCCTCCGCGCCGGCCGATGTCCGCAGGATCAGGTACGCGGCGGAGTAGTCCGGGAACGGGTTCATGGCGTCCGACCCGTCGCGGTGCCGGGACGTGGGGAACCGTACGTCGATGGTTTCTACGGACGAGATGCGCTCACTCACCGAAACTCCTGGGGGTCGAACAGCTGGCCGGGTCGGGCCCGGCTTCGGGTCTGGGGTGCGGCGGACCGCCGGCCTCATGTCTGCGCCTTGCCTCCGGTGATGCGGGAGACCACCAGGGCCACCAGGATGACGGTGCCGTTGAGGAAGTTCGTCCACTGTGCGGGCACCCCGGCCAGGGTCAGCACGTTGATGATCATGAACAGCAGCAGGACACCGGTGAAGGCGCCGAAGACGCTGCCCTTGCCGCCGTTGAGACTCACGCCGCCGATCACCGCCGCCGCGAAGACCTGGAAGATCGCGCCGCTGCCCTGCGCCGCTGGCACCGCCGCCAGCCGACCGCTGATCAACAGGCCGGCGAGCGCGGCGAGGACGCTGGCCACGATGAGGGCGACCCACAACACGCGGTCGGTGCGGATGCCCGCCGCCCGGGCGGCGTCGGCGTTGCCACCGATGGCATAGAGCGCCCGGCCGGCACGGGTGTAGCCGAGAACCACGATGCCGACGGCGACCAGCAGCAGCGACACCCAGATCGACGCCGGCACCCCGGCCCAGGAGGCGGAGCCCAGATAGGTCATCGACTCCGGCAGCGCGAAGAAGGTCTGGCCGCCCGAGATGCCGGTGAGCAGGCCACGCAGGACGATCAGCATGCCCAGCGTGACGATGAAGCCGTTGAGGCCGAAGCGGACGATGAGCAGGCCGTTGAAGGCACCGACGAGCGCGCCGACGAGCAGGACCACCGGCACCGCCCAGGCGTCCGGCACCACGTCGAGCCCGAGACCTCGGGTGAGGGCGGGGTCGATGACCAGCCATGCGGCGATGCCGGGCGCCAGACCGAAGGTGGACTCCAGCGACAGGTCCATCTTGCCGGTGATCAGCACGATGGTCTGGGCGAGCACCACGATGGCGATCTCCGACATGCTCTGCAGCACGTTGATGATGTTGTCGCTGCTGAGGAAGACCGGGTTGACGATCGAGCCGACGACGGCGACCGCGATGATCGCCGGCACCAGCGCCAGGTCGCGTAGCCGGGCGACGGCCAGACTCCGTGAGGCGGACCTGGACGGTGGTGGTGCCGCCGCCGGTGGGGTGGTGGGAGTCAGCGTCTCAGACATGGTGGAGGTCCACCCCTTCCATGGCGGCTACCAGATCGTTGTCGCGCCAGCCGTGTGCCATCTCGCCGACGACCCGGCCCTGGAACATCACCAGCACCCGGTCACAGATCCGCAGGTCGTCGAGTTCGTCGGAGACCACGAGCACGGTGGTCCCGCCCCGACGGACCTCGTCGACGACACCGAGGAGCGTCTGCTTGGACCGCACGTCGACACCGGCGGTGGGGGTGATGAGCACCAGCACCTTGGGCTCGCTGGCCAACGCCCGACCCATCACCACCTTCTGCTGGTTGCCGCCGGACAGGTCGGAGACCGGCACCTGCGGCCCGGACGCCTTGATCGCCAGATCGGCGATGGTGCCACGGGCCAGCGCGTCGCGTCGGGCCGGTGAGATGAGGCCCCGTCGCGCGACCCGGTCCGGCACGGTCATCGTGACGTTCTCCGCTATGGACAGCAGCGGCACCAGCCCCTCCCGGTGCCGGTCCTGCGGCACCAGGCCGACGCCGGCGTCGAGCGCGTCCGGCACGCTGCCCGGACGCAGTGTGCGGCCGTCCACCACGACCGATCCCCCGGCCGCGCGGGCCAGGCCGACGATCGCCTCGGCGACCTCGACCTTGCCGCTGCCACCGCCGCCCGCGATGCCGACCACCTCGCCGGCCCGGGCCTCGAGCGACAGCTCCACACCGGAGGCGGTGGTCAGGTCACGCACCGACAGCAGCACCGGCGCGTCGGCCGCGAGCGGTCGGTGGTCCGCCTCCGGCATCGTCACGTCCTCACCGGTCATCGCGGCGACCAGGTCCGGCCGGCGCAGCTGCGCCACCGGGGCCGTCAGGATGTGCCGCGCGTCGCGGAAGACCGTCACCTGGTCGCAGATCTCGTAGATCTCCTGCAGGTGGTGGCTGATGAACAGGAACGTCACACCCTGGGCCCGCAGGTCCCGGATCCGGGTGAACAGACGGTTGATGCCCGCGCCGTCGAGCTGGGCGGTCGGCTCGTCGAGGATGATGAACCGGGCGCCGAAGGAGAGCGCGCGGGCGATCTCCACGAACTGCCGCTGTTCGACCGAGAGCGACGCGGCGGGCTGGCGTACGTCCACCTCGACCGACCACGTCGCGAGCAGTTCCTCGGCCTGCCGGCGCAGCCTCGACCACTGGATCAGCCCGGCCACGCCCCGGGCGTGGCGGTTGAGGAACAGGTTCTCCGCCACGGTGAGGGTGGGGATGATCGTGGACTTCTGGTAGACGCAGGCCACCTGCCGGCGCCAGGCGTCGCGGTCACCCAACGGTGGAGCGGGCCGGCCGGCGAATGCCACCGCGCCACCGTCGGCGGCCTGGAGTCCGGTGAGGATGCCGACCAGCGTCGACTTGCCGGCGCCGTTGCGCCCGACCAGAGCGTGCGTCTCGCCGGGCCGGACCACGATGCCCGCGTCGAGGAGGGCCACCGTCGACCCGAACCTCTTGGTGATGTTCACCGCCTCGACGACGGGCCGGGTGTCGCCGGCCGGCCCGTCGGCCGAGTGGTGTGGGACGGTGTTCATGCGTTGTTGCCCCACAGGGAGGCGTCGTCGAACTTCAGCGTCGGCTCACCCGCGACCGGTGCGCCGTCCACCGTCACCAGCGGCGCCGGGAGCTGGTCCTCCAGCAGGCCGTCGCGCACCTGGATGATGGTGCTGCCGTGGTCGGTCGGGCCGGGCTGGAACGTCTTGCCGTCCATCGCCGCCTTCACGTACTCCAGCCCGTACTTGGCGTACAGGTCGGCGGGTTGGCTGACGGTGGCGTCGATGAGGCCCTCGCCGATGTTCTTCAGCTCCTCGGGGATGCCGTCGTTGGAGACCACGAAGACGTGCTTCGGGTCGCTCGGCGGCACCTGGAGGCCGCGCTGCTTGAGGATCTGCAGCGTGCCGGACAGGGCGAACGAGGACTGCATGTAGATGCCCTTGACGTCCGGGTCCGAGGCGAACCGGGTCTGCAGCTTCGACGCCGCCACGTCGGCCTTCCAGTCGGTGGCCTCGCCGAAGACGGTGATGGCGGGGAAGTCCTTGCGCATGCACTCGTTGAACGCCTCGGTGCGGTCCCGGCCGTTGATCGAGTCCAGGCCGCCCTGGAGCATCACGACCTTGCCCTTGCCACCGAGCTTGGTGCCGAGGAACTGGCAGGCCTTGATGCCGTAGGCGCGGTTGTCGGCACGGACGACCATGAACACCTTGCCGGTGTCCGGTCGGGTGTCGATCGTGACCACCGGGATGTCCCGGCTCTCCAACTGCGTCAGGGTGGGCGCGATGGCGGCGGTGTCCTGCGGTGCCATCACCACGCCCTTGACCCCTTGGCTCATGAACGCCTGGGTGTTCGAGATGAGGTTGGCGATGTCGTTCTGCGAGTTGGTGGTCTTGATCTCGACGCCCAGCTCGTCGGCGAACTGCGGCACGTACCTGATGTAGGAGTTCCAGAAGTCGGTGTCGGATCGCGGGTAGTCGACGCCGACGAGCTGCGTCGTCCCGCCTGAGCCGGTACCGTCCGCGCCGCACCCGGCGGCGAGCGTGGCCGAGGCACCGAGCAGCACGGTCAGCCCCACGCTCAGCAGAGCTCTACGTTCCATGGTGTGTCCTCCGTATCGGGATGCCGTCGACGGCGGAGCCGCCGCGACCACCCGGGCGCGGCGACGGACGTCCGACGGAGCAGGTGCGATCAGGCGGCGGTGACGTCCACGGGAGACAGCCGCGGTCGTCGCCGCAGGTGTTTCAGGGCGAGCCGGAGGCGATGCCGCCGCGACCGTCCGACATCGGGCCGTCGGCGGCGTTCGTGATCCGCGGACGGGTGGCCGGGGCGAGCCGGGGACGGGACATGGGGATCCCTCCAAAACACGGACGGCGTAGGGGTGGTGTCGCTGGCACGGGCTTAGACATCAGACGTTATTCGTTTCGGGCGCACAGCGTCAACGCCTAGATCGCCCGCCAGGGCCGGTTTTTCGGCAGGAGGCGCGGCGGGCAGGCAACGCGGAGGGTCGCGATACATCACATCAATTCGGCATCACGGCGTACGCTCACCCACGGGCCGCCAGATCGGGCGCGCCGGGCCGATGTTGGCGATCACACCACGGTGATCGATCGATGCCACGTCAGCACATCGACGCCTCTGCGAACGTTAACATCGACGCCCCTCGTGTTGCTAGCGTGTTTCGCGTCGGGTCGCGGCAGGCCCGAGAGGCCCCGCGTCCAGGGATGCCGTCAGCGCCGCCCGAGCAGCGGCCGACTGAAAATATCGATCAATGTCATCTTGTTGCTGGCGCTCTCGGCGCGACTCCATACTTTGGCTTGCGCGCGAGCCGCGAATCGGCACGAAAGTGTCATCGTCACGGCGAGGTGAGCGGATCCCTCCGCAGGGCAGCACCTCCCGCACCGCGACGCCCGGTCCCCGCCCCCCGGTCGATGTCGGCTGACCCCGACGTCCACCGTGCCCGGGTTCCGGCGTCGACCCAACCACCGGAGAGGTGAACATGACCCGAACGAGAGCGGGGCTGCTGGCATCCCTGGCCACCGCGTTACTTCTCGCCGTGGCGGGCGTCGCCCTGTCCCCGTCACCGGCCGTCGCCGCGTCGCTGGTCGAGGTGACCAGCTTCGGCAACAACCCGGGCAACATGCGCATGCACATCTACGCGCCGGACAACCGGCCGGCCAATCCGGCGATCGTGGTCGCCATGCACGGCTGCGGCGGATCCGGCACCGGCTTCTACTCCAGCAGCGAGTTCGCCCGGCTCGCCGACCAGTACGGCTACCTGGTCATCTACCCCACCGCGACCCAACAGGCCGGTTTCGGCAACTGCTTCGACGTGTGGTCGGCCGCCTCGAAGCGCCGCGACGGCGGCAGCGACCCGGTCTCCATCATGTCGATGGTCAGCTACGCCCAGCGGCAGTACGGCGGCGACCCGCAGCGGGTCTACGCCACCGGCAGTTCCTCCGGCGGCATGGCCACCCAGGCCCTGCTCGCCCTCTACCCGGACGTGTTCAAGGCCGGCGCGGCCTTCATGGGCGTGCCGTTCAACTGCTTCGCCAACGCCGCCGACTTCCCGCCGACCAACAGCCAGTGCGTCAACGGCCGGATGGACCGCACCCCGCAGCAGTGGGGCGACGCGGTGCGGCAGGCGTACCCCGGCTACAGCGGTGCGCGTCCCCGCATCCAGCTCTGGCACGGGACCAACGACACGCTCATCCCGTTCCAGCTCCTGCAGGAGGCGGTCGAGCAGTGGACCAACGTCTTCGGGTTGAGCCAGACGCCGACGTCCTCGGACACCCCGCAGGCCAACTGGAACCGGCGGCGGTTCGCCAACTCCTCCGGCACGGTCCAGGTCGAGGCGTACAGCATCCAGGGTGCCGGGCACACCCTGCCGTCGACGGGCATGGCCCGGGCCGCCATCGACTTCTTCGGCCTGACCTCCACCCCCACCACTCCCCCGCCC
>NZ_SISL01000620.1:0-2774 GCF_004307965.1 Verrucosispora sp. SN26_14.1
CCGCCGGTGATCGCCCGCGCGCACCACGGCAGCGTCTCCCGCGAGGAGCGCCGGCACATCGAGGAGGCGCTCAAGGCCGGTCAGCTCCCGGCCGTGGTCGCCACCTCCAGCCTCGAACTCGGCATCGACATGGGCGCGGTCGACCTGGTCGTGCAGATCGAGGCGCCGCCGAGCGTGGCCGCCGGCCTGCAACGCGTCGGGCGGGCCGGGCACCAGGTCGGCGCGGTGTCCCGTGGGGTGGTGCTGCCCAAGCACCGGGGCGACCTGCTCTCCTGCGCCGTGGTCGCCGAGCGGATGGGCGACGCCGCGATCGAGGAGCTGCACCATCCGCGCAACCCGCTCGACGTGCTCGCCCAACAGATCGTCGCGATGGTCGCGCTCGACGAGTGGCCGGTGGCCGACCTGGCGACGGTGGTCCGCCGTGCGGCGCCCTTCGCCGAGCTGCCCGACTCCGCGCTGCACGCCGTGCTCGACATGCTCTCCGGCCGCTACCCGTCGACCGCCTTCGCCGAGCTGCGTCCCCGCCTGGTCTGGGACCGCGCCACCGACCTGCTGACCGGTCGGCCGGGCGCCCAACGGCTCGCGGTGACCAGCGGCGGCACCATCCCCGACCGGGGTCTGTTCGGCGTCTTCCTGGCCGGCGCCGAACGCGCCGCCCGGGTCGGCGAGCTGGACGAGGAGATGGTCTACGAGTCCCGGGTGGGCGACGTCTTCCTGCTGGGCTCGTCGTCCTGGCGGATCGAGGAGATCACACCGGACCGGGTGCTGGTCTCCCCCGCGCCCGGCCAGGCGGCGAAGATGCCGTTCTGGAAGGGCGACCAGCCGGGCCGTCCGGTCGAGTTGGGCCGGGCGATCGGTGCCCGGGTACGCGGCCTGCTGCGCCAGGGTGACGACGAGGCGACCGCCGCGTTGCGCGCCACCGGCCTGGACGACTGGGCCGCCGGCAACCTGATGGCGTACCTGCGCGAGCAGCAGGCCGCCACCCGCGCCCTGCCCGACGACCGGACGGTGGTGGTCGAGCGGTTCCGCGACGAGTTGGGCGACTGGCGACTGGCGGTGCACAGTGTGCTCGGCGCCCGGGTCAACGCGCCCTGGGCACTGGCCGTCGGCCGTCGACTCGCCGAACGGTACGGCGTGGACGCCCAGGTGCTGCCCGCCGACGACGGCATCGTGGTGCGCCTGCCGGACACCGCCGACACGCCGCCCGGTGCCGACGTGGTGGCCTTCGACCCCGAGGAGATCGTCCAGCTCGTGGAGGAGTCGGTCGGCACCTCGGCGCTGTTCGCGGCCCGGTTCCGCGAGTGCGCCGCGCGGTCGCTGCTGCTGCCCCGCCGCGACCCGCGTCGCCGCCAGCCGCTCTGGCAGCAGCGGCAACGTGCCGCCCAACTGCTCGACGTCGCCCGCGAGTACGCCGACTTCCCGGTCACCCTGGAGGCCGCCCGCGAATGTCTCCAGGACGTCTTCGACCTGCCCGCGCTGACCCAGGTGATGCGGGACCTGGCCGGTCGCCGGGTGCGGCTGGTCGAGGTGGAGACCCCGCGTCCGTCGCCGTTCGCCCGCTCGCTGCTCTTCGGGTACGTGGGCGCCTTCCTCTACGAGGGCGACTCGCCGCTGGCGGAGCGCCGGGCGGCGGCGCTGGCGCTGGACTCGGCCCTGCTCGGCGAGCTGCTCGGTCGGGTCGACCTGCGCGAGCTGCTCGACGCGGAGGTGCTCGCCGAGACCGAGCGACAGCTCAGGTGGCTCACCCCGCAGCGCCGTCCCCGCGACGCCGAGGACGCGGTGGAGCTGCTGCGCCAGGTCGGCGACCTGAGCGACGACGAGCTGGCGGCACGCGGGGTGCCGGTGGACTGGCTGACCGAGCTGGCCGCCGCCCGGCGGGTGCTGCGGGTCCGCGTCGCCGGGCAGGACCGCTGGGTCGGCGTGGAGGACGCCGGCCGGCTGCGGGACGCGTTGGGCGTGGCCCTGCCGGTGGGCGTCGCCGAGGCGTACCTCGAACCGGTCGCCGATCCGCTCGGTGACCTGGTCGCCCGGTACGCCCGCACGCACGCGCCGTTCGCGGCGAGCACCTGCGCGGCCCGGTTCGGGCTGGGCGTCTTCGTGGTGGAGCAGACCTTGCGCCGACTGGGGGCCACCGGTCGGGTGGTCTCCGGCGAGTTCACCCCGGAGTCGGTCGGCACCCAGTGGTGCGACGCCGAGGTGCTGCGCCTGTTGCGTCGCCGCTCCCTCGCCGCACTGCGTCGCGAGATCGAGCCGGTGCCGCCCCGGGCGCTGGCCAGCTTCCTGCCCCGCTGGCAGCAGGTCGGCTCGTCGGCGCGCGGGGTCGAGGCGGTGGCCGCCGCCCTGGAGCAGTTGCAGGGCGTCTCGGTGCCCGCCTCGGCCCTGGAACGGCTGGTGCTGCCGGCCCGGGTGGCCGACTACTCCCCCGCCCACCTCGACGAGCTGTGTGCCAGCGGCGAGGTGCTGTGGGCCGGCGCGGGTGCGATCTCCGGCGGCGACGGCTGGGTCGGCCTGGCGTACGCGGACGCCGCTGCGCTGCTGTTGCCGCCGACGGACGACACGCTGGCGCGTACGCCCCTGCACGACTCGGTGCTGGACGCGCTCGGTGACGGACAGGCGATGTTCTTCCGCCCGCTGGCCGACCGGGTCCGGTCCACCGACGACGCCGAGCTGACGGCGGTGATCTGGGAGCTGGTCTGGTCCGGTCATCTCACCAACGACACGCTCGCACCGCTGCGGGCGCTGCTCGGCGGCGGTGGCGCGCACCGGTCCCGGCC
>NZ_SISL01000621.1:0-2752 GCF_004307965.1 Verrucosispora sp. SN26_14.1
CGGCGAAGCCGCGTCCGCCGCGCAACAGCCGGCCTGCGGCGATGATCCCGGCGCCGACGGTGATGCCGCCACTGAGGTGCACCAGGTCGGCGGTGCCCGCATACGCGCCGTGGCGCTGCTCGGCCAGGGCCGCGAGGTTGGCGACGCTGTCCACGGTGACGGTGAAGGCCGGTTCCCGGAGGGCCGCGCGCAGGTCGGCGGCGACCGGCACGTCCCGCCAGCCGAGAGCGTCGGACAGCGGGACCGCCCCGGCGGGGTCGACCAGCCCGGGCACCCCGAGGGTGAGGCCGAGCATGGTGCGGCCCTGTGCGGTGACCCGGCCGATCGCGCGGCGGGCCAGGGCGGTCAGTGCACGCAGGGTCTCGGCGGGGGAGACCGTGTCGGCGGCGAAGGCCCGTCGCCAGGTGAGCAGCCGGTTGCCGCCGAGGTCGATGGCGACCGCCACCAGTTCGTCGGCGCCCAGTTGCAGACCGAGGGCGGCGTACGGTTCGCCGTCGAGCACCAGCATCGTCGCCGGGCGACCGACCCGGTTCTCGGTGAGGCCGGTCTCGCGGACCAGCCGCTGGTCGATGAGTTCGGTGACGAGGCTGGAGACGGTGGCCTTGTTCAGGCCGGTGCGGGCGGCGATGTCGGCGCGCGAGCAGGGGGCGTGCAGTCGGACGTGCCGCAGGACCACCGCGCGGTTGGCGACCCGCACGTCACCGAGGTCGGTCGGCTGCGGCTCGTTCTGGATGCTGATCACGATCTGCCCGCTCCCTGCGCCGGTGTCGTGGCGTGCGCGTCCATCATCGCGTACCGCCGTGGCGGGACCGACCACGCCGTCCGGGCCGCCGGCACGCCCTGTCTTGTGGGACGGGATAGCCGTCGATTAGTTTGTTCGGCTAGAACCCCAACTAATCCTAGCCGGAGTCCCCCGCTCCGCAAACCGTTATCGACGACGACGAAGGGAGTGCGCCGTGACGCCTCTTGCGCGCACATCCACCGACCGCCGGACCATGCTGCGGTTGGTCGGCCTCGGTGCCGCCGCGACCGTGGGCGGCGGCGCCCTGGCCGGATGCAGCAAGGAAGCCGGGAGCCAGGGCAGCGCCACCAGCGCCGACGCCATCAAGGCGGTGCTGCCCACCTACCAGCGGGCCGAGCTGCTCAAGCCGGACATCCCCGGCGAGGGCCCGATCCCGGACGGCTACCTCAGCTACCCGCGCGAGCTCGTCGACGCGGTCACCGAGCAGCCCGGCCGGGGCGGCCCGCCGATCCAGACGATGAGCCCGTGGTGGGGCCCGACGCCACCGCCGCTGGGCCGCAACTCCTACCTCGCCGCGGTCAACGGCAAGCTCGGCGTGGAGGTCAACCCGAGCCTGCAGGACGGCCTGACCTACGCCGACAAACTCAACGCGATGCTCGGCGCCCGCGACGTGCCGGAGCTGCTGTCCGCGCCGAACTGGGAGGTGGACAAGGTCGCCCGCTTCTCCGACGCGGTCAAGGCGTTGTTCACCGACCTGACCGACCACCTCCAGGGCGACAACGCGGCGAAGTACCCGTACCTGGCGGCGCTGCCCAGCGGCGCCTGGGAGTACTCGGTCTGGGCCGGCCGGCTCTACGCCGTGCCGTTCCCCACCGACGGCCCGTTCGCGTGGGCCATGTTCTATCGCAAGGACCTGCTCGACGCCGCCGGCCTGGCCGCCCCCGCCAGCCCCGACGAGCTGTACGAGTTCGGCAAGAAGGCCACCGACCCGGCCAAGGGCGTGTGGGCCTTCGGCAGCGTCTTCGAGATGGTGCAGCAGTACTTCGGCTGCCACCAGACCTGGCGCAAGAAGCCCGACGGCGGCCTGCAGCACAAGTTCGAGGACCCGGCCTTCGAGGCGGCGCTGGCGTTCACCGCCCGACTGTTCGCCGAGGGTCTGGTGCACCCGGACACGGTGGCCAGCAAGGGCGCCGACGAGAAGCAGCTGTTCAACTCCGGCAAGATCCTGATGTACCGCGACGGCCTCGGCGCCTGGCAGGGCATGCAGAGCGAACGGGCCAAGGAGCTGCCCACCTTCAATATGCAGCCGCTGCCGGTCTTCGGCGCGCAGGGTGCCCAGCCGGTCATCTGGGGCAGCGAGAAGCCGATCTTCTACACCTTCCTCAAGAAGGACCTGTCCGCCGAGCGGGTCGACGAGGTGCTGCGGGTGCTCAACTGGTGTGCCGCCCCGTTCGGCAGCCGGGAGTTCGAACTGCGCGAGTACGGCGTGGAGGGACAGCACTTCAGCCGGGGCGCCGACGGCACGCCGACGCTGACCGAGCGCGGACGGACCGAGCTGGGCGCGCAGTACACCCACATCGGCGGCCGGGTGCCGGTCAAGGTGCGCAGTGGCGACACGCCCAACTTCGTGCAGGACTACCTCGGCTACTACCGCACCAACATCGCCTCGATCGAGAAGGACCTGTTCGCCGGGATCAAGCTGGAACTGCCGGCGAACTGGTCGAAGATCATCCAGCCGACCGACGACAAGATCCGCGACATCCTGCGCGGCCGTCGCCCGGTCAGCGACCTGGCCCAGGTACGCAAGGAGTTCCTCGACACCGGCGGCGAGGAGGGCCGCGCGTTCCACGAGAAGGCGCTCGCCGACAACGGCCGATGAGCGGGCGGACAACCGTGCGCGCGAGCGGTGCCGGGGGACCGGCGTGAGCGCCCCCGGCACCGTCGAGGAGCGACCACCCGCCGGACGTACGCCGCCACCGCGGCGTCCCCGGCGCGGTGGGCGGCGCAGCC